>CAZDEA010000020.1:7648-13961 GCA_964504485.1 uncultured Candidatus Peribacteria bacterium
CCGGCGATGGTGACCATGTTCATCCCCATGGCTTCGTCGGTATCGCAGAAGAGTGTGAGGAAAATATGGTCTGCGGTTTCATCCAATTCATAGTGCAAGACCTTCAGGTGGTTACTTGTGGATTCCGCTACAGGAAGCCATTTTTGTGCTTCATGCTCGATCAATGCTTTCTGACCAAGTGCCTCGCTTCTTTTAAAGGCAATCGATCGCGATGTTCCATGGTGAATGGATGTCACCGTTGCGCCTCCGCTCATGGTGATGGCTTTGCATCCACGGTTCACGCTCGCAACCAGCGCACCTTCCGTGGTGCCAAGAGGGAGGTAACGTTCAATCACTTCTTGCGAACTCAAAGTGATCTTCAATGGTCCCGCAATTCCCACGGGAATGGGCACCACACCGATCATCTGTTCGCAGTTTTTTTCGTCTGCATTCCCAATCACTTTGTTCTCAGGCTTGAGCATCAAGAGATCAACTCCCAATTCTTTTTCTACACGCTTGCGTCGTTCATCTATGCGAGCAGAAGCATCTAGGCCGTCGGGGAGAGTCCGCAGATCCATGTACGGAGTGTAGGGCTGGGGCTGGGGCTGGGGCTAGTACGCAAAAACATTCTAGGCACGTATTTTAGCCCTAGCCTATCGAGAGGGTTTATCCATCTGGAACGACCCATTACCTGTTTTGGCGACAAATACCATGCAGCCTTCTTTGCCGTGTGCGTAGTGCAGTACCTCGCTCTTGGCTTCTTCGGGGCAGATCAGGTGCACGGCGGGGCCGGCATCCATGGTGTAGAGCACAGAAATATTCTTCATGCGGCGGTAGACCTCGATTTCATCAATGATGCGATACGTCTCTTCGCTCAAGTACTGCAGGCTGGGCGTGCTGCTCTTCATCACTTGGTGCATGTTCATGGAATCTTCCTCCGCGACTTTTTGCAGCAACTCAAAGTCCCGGCGACGCAGAGCATCAATACAATTCTTTTGCCTGTGTTCCATGATGTCGTCGACGCGCTTCTTAAAGAGCGGACTTGTGGAAGCAAAGCTGTGGCCTTCGGTGGAGCCGTATTCTTTCTCTTTCATACTCGGGACAATCACGATGTCGTGCAGCGTCCAGTGTTCCGCAGGGGCAATCTGCTGAGCAATCGCGCTATCGATGTCATCATTCTCTCCTCGGTTCAGTGTCACGTATCCGCCATACACGCTGCGTGCGGCTGATCCAGATCCCAAGCGCGCAATCACGCTCACTTGGTCGCGTGTGAGTTCATGCCCCTTTTGCTTTGCGAGACCCGCAATTGCTTCTGCGACGCAGCTGAAAATTGCCGAAGAGGAGGCGAGGCCTATAGAAGGAGGAATGCCCGAATGCACGGTATACGAGAGCGATTCCGGGAGTACCTGCATCAATCCAATCTGCATGAGGTACTGCTTGGTCAGTTCCAAGTGTTTCTGGAAGCGCACCAAGTGCTTCATGGTCATTTGGCGTTCGCGTCCGTCGAACTCAAACGAGCGCAGCACCAATTTGTCGCTGTGCTCCACCTCTATTTCTACGTGCGGCGTGTTGAGCGTCATCGAAAGAGAGTCCGCGGCCGGCAGACGAAACTCGTCGTTGCGGTTTCCCCAGTATTTGATCAGCGCGATGTTAGGGACGGAGGACGCGTATGCGGGCATGCGTGCACTATAGGGCGAGGGTTTGGGTTTGGGCTAGGGGATTTGTAGTACCATCCCTCCGCCACCGGTCCTTGCGCCTGCGCCCAGCACTTTTGCGGCTCCGCCTTTTTCTTCGATGCCTTTGATGAGCGCCTGAACCGATTCCGGAACCACTCCCAAGGCAACCTGTGCTTGGTGGTGATCGCGGATGACGGTTTTGATGTCTTCTCCTGCGAGAATGCGTTCTGTGCATTGGCCGATGGATTCGAGAGCATGTGACACATCCGGATCAGCCCGCCGTTCCCTGACCCATTGCACGAGTTCTGGCGTGGTTTCATTCGGCACTCCAGTATCAATCAAAGCTGTGCCGATCAGAAGAGTAACGGGAAGGGGACAGGGCTGAGGATCCTCTTCTTTTTTGAAGACGACCGGTTTTGCGTTCCAGATGACCGAGAAATCCAGGCCACTGTTTCCCGGGTTCACCGTGTCCTCCACAGTTTTGCAGAATGCCTGATCAACATCTGGTCCAAGAAGACACTTGCATGTGGCAATGACGAGGGCAGTGGATGAACCCATACCTTTCCCTACAGGGAGGTTTCCAGAAATCGTGAGTTTTCCCACGAATTTCTCTCCACTCTTTGCTTCGCACATGCTCACAATGCGTCCGATATACGATTCCCACTCAAGGTGTGATGTATCAATAGTCACGGAGTGCATTTGCAAAGAGGATTCCCAAGGGGTCTCTTCGAAAGACACCGTGAGTGTGTGATCAGGTGATGGAAACGCAATTCCGCGATGCCCAAAGACCACGGCGTATTCCCCGCTGAGGATGATTTTGCCGCAAGCAGTAGCGGATCTACTCATGCGCCAAAACGGCGGGCACGCGCACGAAAATCCTCCAGAGCTTCGTTCAAATCTTGCTCGGTGATTTCGGGGAAGTGCTTCTCGAAAAACTTCCACTCGGCGTACGCGCTCTGCCACAGGAAAAAGTTGCTCGTGCGTTGCTCGCCCGATGTGCGCACGATCAGATCGATGGGTGGCAACTCCGGGTGATCCAAAAGTGTCGCGAGAGTTTCTTCGGTTGCTTGCGCAGGATTCTCCAACTTGTGGATGGCACGCACGATTTCATCTTTGCCGCCATAATCCAGTGCCAAGTGCAGGGTCATCACGGGATCAACTTTGGTTTGCGCATCGATCTCGTCGATCAGCTGCAGCATGTTCTGCGGAATGCGGTCACTGCGCCCGGAGCGCACCAAGTGAATCTTGTTCTTGATCAAATCTGCGCGCTCATCGAGCAAGTAATTGTGGAGCAGCTTGAGAAGTTCATCGATTTCGCGCGGGTCGCGCTTCCAGTTTTCGGTCGAGAGGCACCAGATGGTCAGCACCGATACATCCCCGCGCTTGGTAGCCCAGCGCACAATCTGCGAGAAGTTCTTGGCGGATTGCTCATGGCCTTTCCAGGGCAGCAGGCTGTGGCTTTTGGCCCAGCGGCGGTTCCCGTCGGGGATAATGGCCAGGTGGATCTTCTCTGCAGCACTCATTGTGGGAGGACTTTTGGTAACCCAAGGTGAAACCATGGTGCGTAGTGATCAGGATTGTTCTTCATATCTTCCTGGAGTTCCGCGACAGAGATCCACTTCCAGTCGGCGACTTCTTTGGGATCCGCATTCACAGCCGTGTCGCGATCAATAGTTCCTTTCAAGAGGATGTCCTGTTCGTGTTCACTGCCAATACCACGTGGGTCATTGGCCTGGTAGATGAACCAGCCTTGTTCGGTGAGGGTGCAGACAATGCCCAGTTCCTCACGCACACGGCGCTGACCGGCATCCACTGCGGACTCCCCGGGGAAGGGGTGACTGCAGCAAGTGTTCGCCCACATTCCTCCAAACAGTTTTCCATCATGGCGTTTCTGCATGAGTAACTCCGAGCCATCTTGCGAGAACACGTATGCCGAAAACGCACGGTGCAGCTTCCCGGGCGTTTGGTGTGCCTCGAGAATGGGGCATTCCTCCAGGATTGTTCCTGCGGAATCGACAAGGGTGACAGTGCGAGTCATGGCACCATCATACCCGACTACAGGTGCTTTGCTGGCTAATTCAGCAGGGTATACAACAGCGTGAGAGCCGTTCCTCCCATCAGCGTTGCAGCAATCCAGCCAACGGTTTTGCTGATCTTCCCACTCGAAGCCTTGCCCATGATCTTCTTGTTCCCCGCCATGAGCACGATCAGCACAATCAATGGGGGAGCGAGCACGCCGTTGAGCACAGCTGTGAGGTAGAGCATGCGGAACGGTGGGATGCCCACGTAGTTCAGGAGCAAACCAACGATCATCGCGGTGAGAATGATTCCGTAGAATCCTTTCGCGCGGTTCCATCTCAAGGACAATCCTTCCTGCCAGCCACATGCCTCGGCAAGGGCGTATGCACTTGCTCCTGCGAGAATCGGAACCGTGAGAAGTCCTGTTCCAATGATGCCCAAGGCGAAGATGAGTCCGGCGAATTCTCCGGCGAGTGGAGTGAGTGCTTCTGCTGCCTGCGCAGCGGTATCGATCTGCGTAATGCCCGCGCGTGCGAGTGTCGAAGCGGCAGTCGCGATGATGAAGAACATCACCGTGTTGCTAAAGACCATGCCCATCACCGTGTCTTGGCGCATTTCTTTTATGTCGGAGTCTGCGTACTTCTTTCCTTTAATCCATGCGCCAAAGGCAGAGAGCCAGCCTTTTTCGATTTCCTCTTCCACCTCTTCATCGGCCTGCCAAAAGAAGAGATACGGAGAAATCGTGGTTCCGAGAACAGCAACGATGTTCATTAAGCGCTCTTCGGTCATCACGAATGATGGTGCGAATGTGCTGCGTGCAATGGCTGTCCAATCTTGGTCTACGAGTAAGACCGTAATGATGTAGGCGAACAGAGAGAACGCGAAAAATTTTAAGATGGGCGCGTACTTGGGGTAGGGGATGGCGATTTGCAGTCCCAAAGATATGACGGTGAGGATGATCAACGAAAACGAAAATGGAATTCCGGTCACAAGCTCCGAGGCCGAAGCCATCGCGCCTAAGTCGGCACCAATGTTCACGGTGTTTGCGACCACAAGAAGAGTGACGGCGAACCAGAGGAGTGTCTTGCCGTAGTTTTCGCGCAAGACAGAGGCCAGTCCCTTCCCTGTGACCATGCCGATGCGTCCGCACATCTCCTGAATCGTGATCATGAACGGCAGCGTGAACAGCGCCAGCCACAGTTGGCTGTAGCCGAACATGGCGCCTGTTTGCGCGTAGGTTGCAATGCCTGATGGATCATCATCCGATGCCCCCGTGATGAATCCGGGTCCCAGCTTTTTCCAGATGCTGCGCTTTGCTTCTTTCTTAGGGTTCGATTTCTTCTTGGGCATGGCTGGAACCCTACTCCTTTTGGCTTTCGATGGATAGTATGGAGGTATGTCTGCATCCATCGTTATTCGCGATCTCCAAAAACTGCGTGACCAAACCAAGGCCGCCTTCTTCCCGAAGTTTTTTAAGACGGGAAAAGGTGAATACGGAGAAGGGGATGTGTTCATGGGTGTGACGGTTCCGCAAATGAGGAGTGTGGCGAAGCTGCACCGCGATCTCGCCCTTACAGAAGTAGAGAAATTGCTGGGGAATTCGATTCACGAAGTCCGCATGGTGGGGCTATTCATCCTTACGTCGCAATACCAGCGCGCGAAGGATCCCAAGATCAAAGCGTCTCTGGTGAAGTTCTACTTGGATCACCTCGAGGCCGTGAATAACTGGGATTTGGTGGATAGCACGGCTCCGTATTTTCTGGGTCTTTCGTTGCTTCACGAAAAGAAGAGAAATATTCTCTATCGTTTAGCGAAGAGCAAAAAGCTGTGGCACGAGCGTATTGCGATTGTGTCTACGTTTGCATTCATCAGAGCAGGACAATTTGAAGATGCCTTGGCAATTGCGAAGATGTACCTCACGCACAAGCATGACCTTATTCACAAAGCGACAGGCTGGATGCTCCGAGAAATAGGGAAGAAGGATGTAAAGGTACTCAAGAAGTTTTTGGCGAAGCATGCGACAGTCATGCCACGGACGATGCTCAGGTATGCGATAGAGAAGTTCCCAGAGGCACAACGGAAGGCTTACCTCCAAATGCGCTAAATTGAGGTTTTAGACTCTGGTTTTGCTTGATCCCTTTGCTACAATCCTTCGCACGCGGGTGTCGTATAATGGTTATTACCTCAGGTTTCCAACCTGATGAAGACGGTTCGATTCCGTTCACCCGCTCCACCTTTACATCACATCAATTTTGTAAGAACAGGAGCTCGCAAACGTTTTCTGGTACGATCAGTTTCGTTTTCAACTACTTTTTTATGGCCGAAAAAGTCACCATTACATCCACCATCAACGCACCAGTCGAAAAGGTCTGGAAGTGCTGGAACGAGCCTGCCTGTGTAATGCAGTGGAACCATGCATCGGATGATTGGCATTCGCCCAAGGCAGAGAACGATCTGCGGGAAGGAGGAAAGTTTGTGTATCGCATGGAAGCAAAGGACGGCAGTTTTGGGTTCGACTTTGGTGGTACGTATTCCAAGGTGCTTGAGAATAAAGAGATCAGCTATGCCATGGATGATGCGCGTGCTGTGACAACGTCATTCACCTCCTCAGGCGATAGCACGACTATTACGACCGTGTT
>CAZDEA010000021.1:0-12062 GCA_964504485.1 uncultured Candidatus Peribacteria bacterium
TTCGCTGCGGATAACGCTCCGTTGATGGGACGGTTTACGCCCACAACATTTACCGGATGACCATTCGGCATCTGCACACTGGAATACAGAGCTGTCTTTGCTTCCAGCTCATTGTCTGCCAATGGAACAAAGACCACGTTCAACCGATTCCCGAACGCCTTAATCATCCCAGCGGTCATGCCGTGACGACCACCCACGATCACAACTCTCTTGTTATCGAACCAGGCATCTTGTGCAAAGTCTCGCATGCCGTCTGGATCGAACACCGCCGAAAGAATCCTCTTCTGGAAAGCGATGCCCAGCTTTTGCAGCTTCGCAGCACACGGATCCATCAGTTCCATATCTGCCTCGTTTTCGGCAACGATCGCGACGAGTGACTGTTCTTCTCTGAGCATAGGAGGGACAGTATGACACATGTAAAACCCCAGAAGCGACATACGTCGCCTCTGGGTAAGAACAAGTTCTTCGTTATTGCAGGCCCACGAGCATCCACGCATTGGGGTCTCGTTTGTGCATCCTCCAATCCAGTTCGCGACTGGTGCCGAACGGAATCTGGAGTAATGGGCGCGCCGCCTCTGTGGCAACAGACCCTGGGGCTTGCTGAGCATTCTGTCCAAAGACCAAGACGAATGTCTGGGTCTCGGCGTACAAGAAGCCCACTCCAAGATGGGGCGGGAGAGCTTTTTGGAAAGCGATGAGGTGATGCGCAATCGACTGTCGATGCACGCCGCTCACGCCTATAAAGCAAAATGCATGGCCTTCGATCGTCACCCTTCCTGGCTCCTGCGAATGGAACTCCAACCCCTTCCACGAGAAGTACGTTGGGCCTTTCTCTGGAAAGAGGATGACGAAGCTACTGGGGCTTTCGAGCACGGTCTCCTTGGGTGGGAAGAGAATTCCTACCACGGCGATCGCGAGCGCAGCACCGGCAACGGTGCACAAAGCCCTATGCATACGAGACATGACACATCCTCGAGAGAGAAGAACTTGTCAAAGAACACCGAGCTATTGCTCGGGTGCGTACTGTATACATCCATCGTACGAGGTCAATGAAGGCCTTTACCGATCCTCACCCGTTGCCCATGCCACGAAGTCTGCAAATGCGAGTGGGAACGGCAGTACTTTGCCGCCTGTGGAGATGTCGCGTACTTCGTTCTTGGAGGCATCCCACACAAACGTGAGCGTGCGATCGACCGTGCCATCGGAGAACAGAATGTCGCTCACCTTTACGCTGGTGGGAGACACAGCCGTAAAACTCGTCTGCATAGAGAACACCGCATCGGCCTGGCGCAGCTTTTCGCGTGCGTCGACTTTGAGACGTTCTGCAACCTCTGGAGCAATAGCCTGAGGCTTTGCCACAACCACTGGAGCTGCTGCTTTGGCGGTCTCCGGAGGAGCCAAAGGAGCCATGAGCGCGGTGAGATCCTGACGGCCAAGAAGATCGAGCAAAGCCTGTGTTTCGGCAGGCAAAGCATCGCGATACGCAGCACCCAGGGAGAGCAAGAATGCATGATAATGCTGTGCGCGCTCGGGGTACCCTGCCTCGGCAAAGCCTCGTGCCGCCTTGGCGATCATGGGCATGTAGGCAGCTAAGAAGGCGCCCTTGTCTTCCATCTGAGCCAGCGCACCTTGGAACTCTTGTTCCCACTGCTGGAGCAAGATGGACGAGAGTGGATCTTCGCCTGTGTCGCTCAACGGCAACAATGCCAAGCGGAGGATATCGCTATCGACTTCTGCATCAATTGCCGGGGCATTGGTCCACGCAGCGGAGCGCAATGCAGGATGCAATGCACTGAGCATAAAGACATCGCTGTCTTCATGCAGCAAAGCAATAGCCTCACTCCGAATCGCAGGGACATCGGTCAGTCCCATGAGCGATGCGCCCAAGACCGGGCTACTCGCCTGGACCACCACTTTCTGTACATCCGGGCGCAGCAAGAGTGCTTGGAGGTTCGCAGCATCGCCACGTGCAGCAAGTGACTGCAATGTCGCAGCCATGTCTGTGGCCCACTGGAGTGCAGCACGCTTTTGTGCGGCAGGGAATTGTAACGGCGAAACCCAGAGCGAAGCCGTACGAGGTGCAACGAAAGATTCTGCCGGTGCCACCATGCCCTCTGCTTTCTTGGACATATCCCGCACAAACTTACGAGGAGATGCCACAGGCTTGCGGTCACTAAGCCACTTCTCCCAACCCTCCGTACGTCCTGCAAGTTCCGTTACTGGGGACGTCCACTGGAAGCCCGTAGGAATGGCAATCGATTGCTGACCCATGCGCACAGACACGGGTGTTGTGAGTGCGGCAACGGTCAATTGTCCTTGCTTCACGGTCATGTGAAAAGCACCATTGATACCTTTCACTACAGCGCGATCGGCATAGATTTCGCTGAGCCCCTTGGATGAAACCAAGATAGAACCATCGCGCAGGACAGGTCGTGCATTCCAGAGTTCGAAAAACGCTCCGCGGAACACGAGCACTTGGGTATCGGAACTCGGCAGCGTGATTTGATGATCTTCTTTGGAAGTTTCGATGCGCTCATACGGAACACCATCGGTCCTCGCAAAGAGACTGCTCCCCTGCCCCAACATCAACACCCCCACGAGTGCGAGAGCGAAGAGTGGAACGGCAACGATGTGACGATGTGTGTGTGAAAATTCCATAGAAAGTGAAATGTGTATTTCTCCTCATTATAGCGGAAAACTGCTGCCAAAACCCGGAGGCCGCATTGAGAGATGTCTAGAACGGTATGCAATGACACCGAAGCAGAAAACGCAGGACAAGAGCCAATCTACGGCAAAAGAGATGTATGGTTTTCTATACATTTTTCGCTGTGCAGAGCCGATATTTGGCTCTCATGTGGGGATTCATCGACAAATTAAGGGAGTTTGTATAGAATGATAAACATTCGATTTTCCACGTCATGAATTCTTTGCCCACACCCGATCATCGGCACGAAAATGCAGACGCTGATGCACTGCGTGTGAACGCTTATACAGAAAGCGATGCACGTGTTTCGGAGCAGACCAACATGACGCGTCGCGGGTTTTTTGGGAAATTGGGCACTGCCCTTGCAGCTGCCTACGCACTCCCCGACAGTGCACAGGCCGAGAGCAAAGAGAAGAAGAATCAAATGTTCAGTAGCCCCTTCGAAACTCCTTGGAAAGTGAACTCACTCAAGTTCGGTGCGAAGCATGCAAAGGGCGGTAAGCACTTAGGTGAAGACATGATTGTTCCAGCAGGAACAAAGGTGCATCCCGTAGGAGATGGCTACCTGTGGGAAGCGGGTTACAGCAACAACGGAACAGGTGCAGGAGGCTTTGCTGTCGTACTGCATCCCGTTAACGATACGCAGTTCCTATGGTCGGTCTACATGCACATGAAGCTCAATCCGCAGTTGCTGAATAACGCCCACATCCCGGGAAATATTCTCAAGAGTTTGAATACGCGGAATATGCGACCAGAGGACATTCTCAATCATCCGGGTGTACAGCGCATGCTTCAATCGCAAAAAATTACCAAGGACACTGTTCTTGGTGAGGTCGCCGACAAGCGCACTCCCGAAAGCGGCAAAACCAGCTCCACACACTTGCACTTGGGAGTGAACAAGAGCAAAGACTTCTTCTACGGCAGAGAGCTTCCAGGAGGATATGGCGGATCATCGAACGGACCCAACCGCTTCGAAGAATTCCTTGCACCAAGCACGCTGCTTGATAGTGAGGATCCTCGCAAATTCGCGTTGGATTTGCTCAATGGAGGAAATATCGCCAGCAGATAATCACCGACGATCTCCTGGAGCTGTGCTAGTCTTTGACCATGCGCATTCTTGGCATTGATCCCGGCTTGGCCACCATTGGACTGGGACTGATTGAAGCCAACGGACCACACCAGATGAAAGTCGTGGAGTGGCTGACCATCAAAACGAAAGCTGGCATTCCCCTCCCCGAGCGCCTACAGGAGATTCATAAAGATCTCGCAGCGTATGTGCAAGAAATCAAACCTGATCTCTGCGTAATTGAGCGCGTGTATTTTTCGAAGAACGTGACCACGGCTATTGATGTGTCACAAGCGCGTGGCGTGATCCTCACCTGCGTAGCCGAGCAAGCGATCCCCCTGCTGGAGCCCACGCCCTCTGAATTGAAGTCAGCAGTGTGCGGAGACGGCAAAGCCGATAAAACCCAAATGCAAACCATGATGATGCGCATGCTGGAGCTCACCGAAATCCCCAAGCCCGATGACGCGGCGGATGCGCTGGCTTTAGCTGTGTTTGGCGCCCTGAGCAGAAACGCCCTCCTCATGAGCTAAGACATCTCTTTTTCCTCGTGCCTTGAGCACAAAGGGCTTGAGCTCTGCTGCCTTGCCTTGCTTCACCATGCTGTAGGCCTTATCCAAATAGTGTTTGAGGTCTTCGGCAAAGGCGACGGCCGGGAAGTGCCAGAAGTCTTTGCTATCGGCATTGCCAAAGCGAATCGTAATGGGACGCACACCAAAGAGAATATCCAAAATACTGCGACGGTCCGCAAAACTCTCTTGGTACTGATCCCAACGAATGGTCTTGAGTGGATCTTTGAAGAGTGAGTGATGATGCAAAATCAGAATGCGTTCGGTCGTCACGCGGAAGCTGCTGTGCATCAGGTGCCGGTAGCGGCGTACGGCTGCAACGGCCGCCAAGACAGCCACCAGCACAATGGCCAGAGGCAGCGAGGGCAATGCCGTAAACCACACAATGGCTGCGAGCAGGCCACCCAGAACAGCGCCTTCCAGGATTCCCTTGAAGACATCCACCACATACACCGAACCAGCCGGGCGCAAATGCACCAGGAGCGTTTCGCCGTCGTGCAGGAAGGACCGTTCGTGCATACCGCAAAGTATATCGGAATCCCGGGAAAATATCTCTGGCAGAACCTGCGGCTTAGTGAGCCTTCTTCGCCTCAACAGCCGACGCCACATCGTGCATTTTTCTTGCTGCTTCTTGTATCAACTGCACAAAGCGCATAGGGAGTCGCACGCCCAATTCGCTGGGGTTGTGCTCTTCATAGGCCATCAATTCACTCACGAGAAAGTGCAAAGCCCAGTCCAAACAGCGACGGACAGACGGAACATCATTCTCTTGGGTGAGTGCATGCAACTGTGCGCGCATTTTTTCGAGCATCGCAAAGTCCGGGCATGGGACAGGCGGCAATTCCAGTTCGAGCACCTCCTTTGCGCCAGAAGCTTTTGCAACCGCGTGGAATCCTTGGACCAAGTACTGCTTGTATTCGGGAGAGTAGACAATGGTCATATCGAGAAGGACCTTTCCTTCATGCGAGAACGTGAATTTTTCTGGTGGGAGAATGGGCATATCTGCGGCTTCCTGTACGCTGGAAGGCAGATCTACGGTGTGGAGCACGAGTTTTCCTTCGGGGATCTCTACAGGAGCAACTTCTTCCAATCCGGTACTGCCTTTCTGTTCCCTCGAGAGCAGATCCATACGGTGATCCAACGTCCTCTTGGTTTCGGGCATCAGGAGTTGCTCGGTGAGCAAGGCATGCAGCTTGGGATACCGTGCAATAGAGACATCTGCGGCGTCGCGTGCCAAGAGATCCTTGCGTGCTTTGGCCCAAGGGATGATGCGCCTATACATGAAGGACTGCAGGCTTTGCGTGGAATCACTAGAAGGTATTTCCTGATCCATGAAGGTATGGACAAAGAGCAAATCCACGACCGCATCTTTTTCTTCAGGATTCAAATTTTTTGTAGCCAGGCGATCATCAAGGTTTTGCAAAAAACCAGGGTGAAGCAAGCTGTGGAGCAGCACACGCTCTTCTTCCTGTAGCTTCCCTCGCTTGGACTGCCACTCACGCAAGAGCTTGGTCTCTGTCTCGTTACTCGAAAGCAGTTCTACCAAGTGATCTATGCGAAAGTTCAATTCGCTTTCGTTGCCCCATGAGAGCAACTGCTGATCGATGTAGACAAGATGCTGCTGCAAAGACTCTACGCTGGTCATGGGGGTATCTGTGTGCTCGAGAATCTGTGCCACTTGCTCGGCATAGGATTGCTCTGTCAGCTCTTCCAGTGCGCACGTCTGTGCCCACTCAGACAGCGCTGCACGTGTCGTCTGGAGTGACTCTGTGAGTGCCCGGAAATGGCGAAGAATAGGCGCAAGAATCTGGTCGTACAGCCATGGGCGTTCCTTCTGGATCTTGCCAATGTCGTGCGTAAACGAAGTCTCAAAGGGATCTTGCTGTGGATTGTGACGAGGGTCATACATCTGCGCGACAGCACGCGTAATCGGTGCCTCCACGAGCTGGCGCGCCTGAGAGTCATCTTTTTGCTTGAGCGTATCTTTGCCCGACAAAACTAATTTCTTAAACAAAGATTTTGACCCCGTCTCTTGCGGAGCTTCCTGAATATCCAGCAAGACAAAGAGTGCTTGCGTCGTTTGCTCTTGAACAGACTTGAGCAATGTACGCGCTTCTTTCGCGCGGTCAGCATCCATGCGCATCCCCGGTGCTGCGAGAGTTTCACTCATAGAAAGTATGATATTTTGGCTCAATAAAAGATAATGTCAAATACGCAGACACTCATTCTCTAGCGTAAAACTTCTCCACACTTACGCAGCCATTTTTTCCCTGCGGCTTCCAGCTGCAAGAATCGTCTGAAGAGCAGAGCGCATTCTCTGAATCTCTTCCGTCGTCATTCCTTCGAGCTCAGCAACCAACTCTGGATTGTCCATGCTGATATCTACAGCATTGCTGCCTTCCTTCTGCTGAAGGAGGTATGCAGGAACGAGAGGAAGGTGCTCTTCTCCTACGGCGTTGGTCTCGAGGGGTGTAGTCATAACAGGCACAGTGTAGGCTTTCGAGGCATTCTGTCAAGAGCTTGCTACATACAATAAATAGTGTTCTTTTGACTAAATAGCTCTACACTAGACCCACTGATGAACAACACTCCGCATTTCGTACTTGTGGCACACAGCATCTCTGACGAAGGTCAGGAATTTGCCAATGGTCTCAGCGCTGCCGCAACGACCATCATCGTTCGTACTGCTGAAGAAGTTCGTGCTTTGCTCGAAAATCAACCTGTGGATATAGGAATCTTTGATGAAGCGCTTGTGTTAGAAGCGCGGGAAATTCTCACCAAAGTCCCCACCATTGTTGCCATGCAAACCGTGGGCATTCCCCCACCCGAAGTCCCCTCCCCGGAGTGGGAACAGGCGGTGTCAGCACACGAAGCGAAAATGATCGAATTGATCCGATCCAATGCCTTTGGATTTTTGCAGCAGGGAGATGCTGTCGGCCCCATGATTGATGATTTTTTGCATTACTATCCGCTGCTCTCGCAAGAGCGTGGCGTGGGAGATTGCCTATTGCAGTTCCAAGAACACACGCGCCTGGAACTTGCGCGCTTGCTTGTGATTTTGAAAGTTGCGGGGGAAGCCGGCGATCACGTACAGCGTGTAGGAGAAATGAGTGCAGTACTCCTGGAGCACATGGGATACACGCAAGCACAGGCCAATTTAGTTGGTACCGCAGCCATGTACCACGATGCAGGCAAAACGCTTATTCCTCAGGTAATTACCCGTAAACCCGGTACCTTCACGCCCCCGGAGCGCACGTGGATCGAACGACATCCGCAGGTGGGATTCACACTTCTACAGGCACTGCGAAAGTCTCTGCCAGAAGAAGCGGCGGGATTACTGAGCATCGCAGAGGAAATTGCATTGCATCATCATGAGCGCATGGATGGACAAGGATACCCACAAGGTTTACGTGATACAGAGATTTCTGTGTATGCGCGAGCCACGAGCGTGACCGACGTCTACGATGCATTGCGAAGCCCCCGCCCGTACAAACCGTCATTGTCTCACAAACACAGCATAGAGATCATGGCTCAAGAAACTGGCACCAAGTTCGATGCCACACTCTTCGCACTACTGGGTTTGGATGGCATAGCAAAACGCATCGACGCTATCCGCGAGAAGTATGCACGCTAGATCTTTACCCTAGAGATTTAGCGAAGAGCCTCAAACTTTTCCCAGTCGATTTCCATGGGAGGAACCGGCTGCTGAGCAGCGGCTGCCTGAGACAAAAATGTTTCAACGGGAATAATCTGCACCAGAATGCGATTCCTCAATGCACCTTGAGTAGTCGAAATTTCTGGAGAGACTCCATTCTCGCGAGCGCTTGGCGTCGCGGCCTCGGGCAATGATGGATGAACTGCAAGAACCATACGCAGACAGTATCGGAGGTCCTGCTTGTACCGTCAATGAAAAACTCGGCTATTTGTGCGTAAAACGCCTATTGGGCTATGGAATGCACACTCCCCATCTTCATCACCGTCCCGCTTTGGACTTCCCAAATGGTGAGGTCCTCGGGGAGCCCCTCGGGCACATGGGTACCGGTGAGGATCACTTGGTGCTGGGCGAACGCCGAGAGCACGCGCTCTTGATGTGTGGTATCGAGCTCGGAATACACGTCGTCGAGAAGGATGACCGGACGTTCTCCTTTGCGCAGTTCCAAGTACCCCGCCTGGAGGAACAGAAGCGCGAGCAATGCCGTGCGTTGCTGCCCGCGTGAACCGGCAGTCGCAAGTGCGTGGCCATCCGTCATCAAGTGCCAGTCATCACGATGGGGACCGATGGAAGTCGTCCCAATGAGAATATCGCGATCGCGGCTGGAGAACATTTGTCGCAAAAATTCCTGTGCGAGTTCGCTGCTGGAGCGCGCGTTGGTGGAGCGCTCGTACACGATGTGCACTTCGTTCCATTTTTCGCCCAGTGCTTGTACTTCGGGCAGGAGCGAAAGGTTCCACGCTTCGATCAGCTCCAAGCGCAGTTGTGTGACGGTACCTGCGGCCTCGGCCAGTTGATCGTCCCAGGGCTGCAGATCATCGGCGGATGCCTGGCCATTGCTGATGGTCCTGAGGAGTGTATTGCGCTGCTTGAGCACCTTCTGGAAGGTGGAGAGGCACTTGAGGTATTCGCCGCTGACCTGGCACAGGAGCGTATCTAAAAAGCGCCTGCGGTTGGCCGGGGAACCGGTAAAGAGATCGAGATCCGAAGGCAAAAAGACGACCGTGGGGATTTCGCCTACCAGCTGATTGAGCGGGATGCGTACATCGTTACGGAACGCTGCTTTTTCGCGTCGCGGTTCTTGCTGCGAAACCAGCTCGATGCAGTGCATGTCGCCGGCGTCGTTGAGGGTATCGGCACGCACGCGGAAGAATTGCTTTTCCCACTGCACCAGATCTTCTTCGTCCAAGCCCAGTGCAGACTTGGTAAGCGAGAGCACGCAAATGGCATCGAGAATGTTCGTCTTGCCGGAACCATTGGGACCCACAAACAAGTGCGAGACCCCGCCCAAATTGAGCACGGTGGAATCATGGTTACGAAACTGCGCGACGGAGAGCGTTTGCAGGCGCATGGAAAGTTACGATTGAGGATTCGACTGAAGAGCCTTGAGAGCCTCGGCGTAGAGATTCTCTACCAACTCCTTATAGGCAGGGCGCTTTACGTAGTGCTCCACCTGCTGCAGATCCACCCAGATGTGCCCATCGATCTCTTTGTTATCCACCTGCACGGCAACAGTGTTGGGTGCCAGCGCGTAGAAGTAATGGATACACTGTCCGCAGACATCATCGCGTTTAAAACGCCGAAAAGACTCCGGGAAGTCATACTGATAACAGTGCTCGCTCTTGCCAACAATCTTGCAGTCGCTGATGCCGGCTTCTTCCATCAATTCGCGCAAGGCTGCTTGCTCCAAACTCTCCCCTTCTTCCACTCCGCCTTGGGGCAACTGCCATGCGTCATTCTTCCTCGGCTTATGCAAAAGCAACAATTGATAGCCATCGGGAGAATCCCCCTCCAAAACAGGCTTCAGGAGTAACAACGATGCCGCCTGGCGATAGTGATCGGACACGTAGTCTAGGATAGTGATAGTCTGGACTCTCTGGAAGCAAAAGGTCACAAACCAAGCTGATAGCTCACAGCTGATAACTGATAGCCTGAAATGGAATTCTTTATGAAAGCGCTTCGCGCTCAAAAAAAACGCAGCGAAGCTGCTCCGTAGTAACTATGAGCTATAAGCCATGAGCTATTAGCTCGAATGTTTCTCTTCCTTCAACTTCATGGGCTGGCGCTTCTTGCACTCTGGGCAATACTTTTCCAACTTCAAATCCTTCCAGGAAACACCCTTGCTGTTTTGCTTATGGAGCCGGACAGTGCCGATCCGCTCGGAGGTTTCCGAGCAGAACATGGCGAAAACGGTGCGCTTACCTCTTGGCATAGTGGAAGGATTCTACTGGGATTCGCACAGGAAGCAAGTGCCGTTCTTACTGCTTTCCCAGGAAGGTAAACACGCTATTGGCGGCAATGGCTCCTTCCCCTGCAGCTGTGGTGAATTGCGCGAAGTGATTACTGCCATCGGTCACATCCCCTGCCCCAAAGACACCAGGCACGCTTGCGGCCATACCCTTATCTACCTTTAGGTACCCACGATCATCCACGGCGCAACCAAGCGTGAGCGCGAGTGCGGTGGAAGGAGTGGAACCCACTTCGATAAAGACACCATCGACGTTGAGGACATCGGATCCATTGAAAGGCTTTGTGAGTTTCACGTTGCGCACTTTGGTATCACCCTGGACTTCGGTGATGGAGTTCTCCAACACAAACACAATGTTGTCCTTGGCCTTCACGCGATCAATCCAGTACGGCTCGGCGCGGAAGTCATTGCGACGGTGGATCAGGTACACGGTCTTGGCGACCTGTGCGGCAATAGCGGCACCTTCCACAGCGCTGTCCCCTCCTCCAATCACGGCTACATCTTTGCCCTTATAAAAGAACGCATCGCACGTAGCGCAGTACGTCACACCCCTGCCGGCAAACTCTTCTTCTCCCTTCACACCCAGGTGTCGCTTGGCACTGCCTGTCGCGAAGATAACTGTTTTGCCTTCCACCGTGCTGCCGTCTTCCAAGGTAAGCACGAATGTTGATCCTTGTTTCACAATGGACTTGATCCACGAGACTTTGAAGGTGACTTCGCTAAAACTCTTCGCGTGATTCTTCATGCGCTCCATAAGATCCGGTCCGCGGACCTCGATGTCGCCCGGCCAGTTCCCTACCTCTGCTGCGGTCTGGCCCATGCCTCCTTCTTCGCCGCCAATCAGCAATGTGGTGAGTTTGTAGCGCGCAGCGTAAATAGCAGCGGTGTAACCAGCTGCCCCTAAACCAATGATAATGGTGTCGTAGATCATAACGATCGCAGAGTACTCAAATGCATACAGAAAGGCAAAAATGCCGCTTCACCCTCTTCGCGAGCGCGCGAAGATCACCACGCCCAGAACAATTACCAGCGTTGGCACAACGATAAGATAATTCTCCCCGGCACTAAACCATGGTTGTCGCGTGACGTACTGCGACCATCCTATAATTCCCACCACGGCAACAATGATGACCACGAGTAAGCCGCGAGGCGGAAGGTGCAAATCAGACATACTCCCTACGATAGCACATCGTCACTTTCCCCATCTCCAACGGGGTTTTTCTCCTGTGAGAAAACAAATGACAATGAGCAATAAAATGATGACCCACGTGGGCAGAATGGAGAATGCGAAGACTTCGAAAGAAGAAAGTGATGCCGTATTCGAGACGGCAGCCACATTCATGCCAATGCTCGCGGCAACCACAATGGTGATCAACCAGCCTTCCCAGGAACACGGCGTCCACCCCCAGCCATACCTCTTTGCGGCGAACCACAGCTTTTGCATGACTTCATAGTATCAAAAAGCGGCCCCGAAAGACCGCTTTTTGTTCCTTTTTTCCAACGATTACTTGCCCATGGTCATGCCGCACTTTTCACACTTGCCACCGCAGCACTTTCCCATGAGGAAGATCTTGTACAGCGCAGCGACACCGACGAGTACGTACACGATTGCTTCGACCTGCATCCACTGGCCGAGGAGCATGTGTACGACGTTCCAATCCTGGCCGCCTACAAGCCAACCAAGACCTACCAGTCCCCAGTTGAGGGCACCGATGAGAACGAGAACGACGGCAGTCGTGCAGACTGCACATTTATGACCCATCATA
>CAZDEA010000022.1:0-1971 GCA_964504485.1 uncultured Candidatus Peribacteria bacterium
GGCTTGTCTTTTGTAAGGACGTTCTATTGTGCTCAGGAACGCCTTTCAGTGCAAGGGGCAGAGGAAAATGCCCTCTGTGAAGCAGATTCGACTTCTTTCTGTATTTGCACCTTTTTAGCCAGTGGTACCCTCATGGCATGCACCACGAATACCTCCTCTGGTCCGAGCTTGGCATCCTTACGAAAGATCGCTTCGAGGCTATCCAAGAAGTGTACGGCGATTTTCGTGAGGCGCAGAAACACATTGGTCCAGAAATGCTCAAGGGCCTGGGTTGCAGGCAGGACACCATCGAGAAAGTCTTGGAACGACTGGATCACTTTGATGAAGACGCAACCATCGCCAGGCTGGAAAAAGAACAAATCACGTTTATTCCCATCATCGACTCGCGCTACCCCGTGCGGCTGCGCCACATAGAAGACTCTCCCATGTTCTTGTACGCAAAGGGCGACATGGACATTCTCAATCAGCCCTGTATTGGGTTGGTGGGCACGCGCAAGATGAGTGCATACGGGCGACGTGTGACCGAAGAATTCACGCCGGCTTTTGCACAAGCAGGCATGGTCACCGTCAGTGGCATGGCGCATGGAGTAGATACCTGTGTTGCCGAAGAAACACTCAAGGCCAATGGGAAAACCGTCGCGGTGTTGGGCCATGGATTTTCGCATTTGGCACCGGCCTCGCGCCGCAAGTTGGCAGAGGAGATTGTGCAGGGTGGGGGATTGATCCTCTCGGAATTCCCATTGGATCAGTCTGCAGAAAATTACATGTTCCCGGCACGCAATCGCATTATCGCCGGTTTGAGCGTGGCGACGGTTGTCTTAGAAGCGCCCGAAGGCAGCGGTGCGTTGATCACCGCAGAGCTGGCACTGGATTACAACCGCGATGTGTTCGTGGTGCCCGGACCCATTTTCGATCCCAATTACGCGGGCAGTAACATGTTTATCTCTAAAGGCTTCGCCCGCTTGGTCACATCTCCTGTACAAGTGTTGGAAGACATAGGTGTCGTGGCGCCTGCTGCAGGTACGCGAGCCGTTGAGTACCATCCGCAGAACGCACAAGAAGAATCGCTGTATCCGCTGCTCACTACCATGCCGCAGCGTACGGATGACCTCGTGACCAAATCTGCGCTTACGGCAGCGCAAGTTTCGGCCACTCTCACCATGCTGGAATTGGCAGGTGCTGCCAAAAACGTAGGGCAGAGTCAGTGGGTACGCACATAATCCTCAGACTGATTCTACGATTTTGCGGAACTCTTCTGGTTTAAGAGATGCTCCTCCTACTAGTGCGCCATCGATATTTTGCTGCGAGAGCAACGAAGATGCATTTTCTCCCGTGGCCGATCCGCCGTAGATAATGCGCGCGCTCTTTTTTGCAAACTCCGGTAAAAGCGAGCGAATGAATGCGTGCATCTCCTCGGCTTCATCGGGCGTGGCATTCACGCCTGTGCCAATGGCCCATACTGGTTCATACGCGATCGTCAGTGCTGCATGTTGTGCATCGCGTGGGGCGCGCGAAAACAGCGGCAGAATCATCGAGAGTTGCGACTGCACCACTGCATGTTGCGATCCTGCCTTGCGCTGGTCGGCTGTTTCGCCCACACACACAATCGGGTGCAGACCATGATCCAGTGCAGAGGTTGCCTGCTGCATCACCAACACGTCTGTCTCGCCCAACTCGTGACGGCGTTCGGAATGTCCACACAGGACCGCTTCGCATCCTGCATGCTTGATCATCGCCATACTCACACAGCCGGTGTGTGCGCCGGTGTCTTCTGGGTGCCCACACTGTGCACCCGTGATAAGTCCTGCCTTCACGCACGCAGACACATACAGGAATGGTGCAAAGACCATCACTTCTGCATGTTCGGCAGAACGGTACGGAGAGTCGACCGTATCGAATCCCTCCGGAGGAACGTGCATTTTCCAGTTGGCGGCAATGAGGTATCCGCGTTCGTGCATACGTGCACTCTAC
>CAZDEA010000022.1:2071-11263 GCA_964504485.1 uncultured Candidatus Peribacteria bacterium
CATTTTCCAGTTGGCGGCAATGAGGTATCCGCGTTCGTGCATACGTGCACTCTACAGAATTACTGCCGCGGAGTGGAAGGGGCATTCCGCCCCAGGCCCAACTTCATGTTTCCCCAGAGATTTCGCGCAAAGCCGGTCACTCTTCCCAATGCTTTGCCGATGAAAGTTCCTTTTTTAGCATGGGGATCGACAATCTTCAGGTTGGGATGCTCGGTGGTTTGTTCCGCCAGCTTCTCGGCGGTGCTCTTTTCCACATGTATGGGCATATTTTCATAATCCACAGATGCGTACTTTGCGTGAGGAATGAACTCCACGCGGTTGCCAGTTCGCTCCTGAAGGTCTGCCAATGCTTTCCATGACGTGGCTGTATTTCCCGGTTCGGGTAGACGGACTCTCAGTTTTTCTCCAGGTCGTAGTCTGCTCACACGATCTTCCAGCTCTGCGATATTTCCTTTGACTGCTCGTGGTAGTACATCATGTGTGGGTTGTTCTGTTTTCTTTGTATTCTCAAAAGAAAGCAGCGTACTTCGGAGCACGCGTTTGGTTGCCGCATCATTCGTGCGAATTTTCCAGTGAGCGCTTTGCAGTTCTTCGCCAGAGAGTGTTGCCGTAAGTTCAGTGATTTCGGATACATGAAACAGTTCCACTATTTTTATGCCGGTCTGCGCGCGTGCCATGGCAATGCGTTCCGAGAGAGAAACAATTTTTTCGGCAGCATACATAGGCTGCGCTTCTGGCTGAGGTAGGGAGATGCGCACCGTGTCGGCTGCTTTCATATCGTTCAATGTGGCAACTTCGCTTTGGTCTGGTGTAGAAAAATCCACTTCCTGTTCTGCAATAGTCGGCGCGTTCATGGGGTACGGGGAAACTAAAGGGAGGCAGGCTCCGATGGTAGATGTAGACGCACCAACTATGAAGTTCTTACACGGTCGATTTTCCGCTATACTAGAAGCCAATGCCTACTCCTAAACGCGTCGTACTCGGCACAGACCATGCGGGCTTTACTCTCAAAGAAGCCATCAAGAAACATCTTTTGGCAAAAGGCATCGATGTGATTGATGAAGGAACCTTTAGCGAAGACCCCGTGGATTATCCGGCCATCATGCGCAAGGCTTGCGCGGTGGTGCTGCAGCAAAAGTGTCCCGGCATCATCCTAGGCGGCAGCGGCAACGGCGAAGCCATGGCTGCAAACAAAGTTCGCGGCATTCGTGCTGCGGTGGGGTACAACCTCGAGATCGCCAAGCTTGCTCGCGCACATAACAACGCCAATGTTCTCAGTCTTGGTGCGCGCTTCATCGACGAAGCACTCGCATTCCAAATGGTCGATGCATTCCTCGCGACGGATTTCGAAGGAGGGAGGCACGTCGCACGTGTGGAGGATCTGGAAACGAACGACGTGTATTAATTCGCGTTCTCTTGCCGCAGTTTTCGTTGTCCTTTCATGAAGGCTTCCAGGGTTAGCTGAGCATGTGTTGAAGGATCGTTCTGGGGCTTCTCTGTTTGGCGGTCTTTCCCGCGGTAGGGAACGTACGTGTCTTTCTGTTCGTCATGGCCGGGAAGAAGCTGCGCCCGTGCGAGGTCTACTGCAGAGGGTTTTGCTTCTACTTCTGGCAGGTAGTCCTGGCTGAGTTTGTGATCCTTTGCGACGGGTCCCCAGTCTGACACGAGATCATTTGGATCAAATTCTTCGCTAGGAGATAGTGCTTTTACTTCTTCTGTCCCCTGGCTCACAGGAGGGCTCGTTTTTGTATCGACTGTGGATGCTGATGTTTTGTTGAGGCACGTAATCGCAAGATCGCGAAAATTTTTCCGCAATGCTCCTTGCAGCATTTCCAGTTCTGCCGGTGTCCATTCCGGTGTTCCATCGAGTCCCCTTTGTGCAGGTGTCTCTATTCTCAGAACGAGCTTGCTTCCTGCAGGTTGTGGAGTTTGCTGCAATTTCCGCAGAATGTGAGCACCCGTTTGCTGCAATGCGGTCATGCGAGGGGATACCTCGTGGCGGGCTTCGGTATTCATAGCAAAGAGGGGAAAGCATTTCCCATCCTCCTCCCGGCATACCGCTTTGTCGACTACTTTGACGATTCCTCTGTGTATGGCCTGTGCAAGAGCCAAAATTAGCCTACCTCCTCTTCGCGGTGCTACGATTCCCTCATGCCTATCCTCATTACTCCTTCCATTCTCTCTGCCGACTTGAGTCGCTTACAAGAAGAGGTCGATACGCTCACGGGTGCGGATTGGATCCAAGTGGATGTGATGGACGGACACTTTGTACCGAACCTTACGTTTGGTGCACCGGTGATCAAATGTCTCAAGACCAAAATCCCCTTCGATATCCATTTGATGGTCAACAATCCTGCAGAGCGCTTGAAGGAATTTTTTGCTGTGCCCAATGTGAAGAACATCACGTTCCATGCAGAGGCTGTAGCGAAAGAAAAAGATCGTATGAAGATTATTCAGGATATTCACACAGCCGGTATCGGCGCTGGTATCGCCATCAACCCTGCAACGCCGGTGAGTGAAATTGAAAATGTTCTCAGTGTGATAGATCTCGTCTTGGTGATGTCTGTGGTTCCCGGATTTTCGGGACAGATGTTCCGCCCCGAGGTGCTCGAAAAAGTACAAGAACTCCGCAAGCGGTATCCCGATCTGATGATCCAGATGGATGGGGGAGTTGATGGAAATAATGCGCAAAAATGCAGAGAGGCCGGTGCCACGAATTTGGTATCTGCTAGCTATATTTTCCACTCCAGCGATCGTGCGAAATCTATAGCCACACTCCGAGGAGCATGAAGCTTTGGCTCATGATTATCGGCGCTTGTGCAGTGCTCACCGCGTGTGTGCCGCACAATGTTCCTCAGATAGATTCTTCGTCGAGCTCTTCCACAACGATGCTTGTGGAAAAGATTGCACTGGTTTCCCCCACCGGGAAAAAGGTTCCGCTCACCGTCGAAATTGCACGCACCCAGGAACAGCATTCGCGAGGATTGATGGAGCGCACATCACTTGCAAGCGATCATGGAATGCTTTTTGTGTTTGATGCTCCAGAAGAACTTTCGTTTTGGATGAAGAACACCAAGATTCCGTTGGAGGTGTTGTACTTCGATGCCCAAGGCACGTTCGTGTTTATGCAATCGATGGTCCCCTGCGTATCCGATCGTTGTCTTTCGTATCCTTCCTATGGGCTGTCCCAATATGCGCTCGAAGTGAACTCTGGCTTTACCGCCACTCATGACATTGGCGCCGGTTGGAGAATCGATTACGTCATGGATGGACCAAAATAAGTCCTGTTAAGGATTCAGCTTTTAGCTTTTGACCTCGCTACGCTACTATTCCACTCATGCAATCTGCTCAAACGAACCTTTGGAGTAAACAGACGTGGCTCTTCATGCTGTTTGTACTGCTTCTCTCGTACTTTACGTACTTCCATAGGTATTGGCAGCCACAAGCCGTTTTTTGGGATGAGAACTATCACATTGCTGCTGCACAGAAGTATCTCAATCACGTGTATTTCATGGAGCAGCACCCGCCGCTGGGCAAACTGCTGATCGCAGGAGGTGAGTGGCTACTGCACCCCAATGAGCGTACTGACCAGTATCTTGGTACGGACTACGCCACAAATTTCCCGCCAGAGTTTTCTTTTGCGGGCTATCGTTTTAGTTCAGCGTTTTTGGCGTGGATGACGGCGCCCCTCTTCTTTTTGCTCTTTCTTCTTATTTTTCGCAATCCGATACCGTCGACCTTACTCAGCTTTCTGTACATTTTTGATAATGCACTGATCGTGCACTCGCGTGGGGCGATGCTCGAAGGGCCACTGATGTTTTTCTCTGTGGGCATGATGCTCCTATTCTTTTTGTTGCGTGAGTTTCACACAAGACCTCGGCTCTTTTGGACGTATTCCTTACTGTTTGGAGCCATGTTCGGCGCCATTCTCACGACAAAACTTCTGGGACTGTTGTTCATTTTGCTCATGCCGGCATTTGCCGTGACGCTCTGGCCGAATGTGCGGAAGATCCTCACGTTTTCCGGATTGTTCTTTGTCGGCTTTGCGATCGTGTATATCAGTGTGTGGCAGGTGCATTTTGCCTTGGGTAAGAAAATCATGACCACGCTGCCAGATGGCGGGTATTACCAGGCTTCGCAGGAATATAAGACCATCATTCACGCTGGCACGATGGGTTCGCTCCTCAACTTTCCTGTGATGATTCGTGATTCATTGTTGTATGTCCCGTTCTACAGCAAAGGAGTTCCACGTTTGGATCTTTGCAAGAAAGATGAAAATGGCAGCCCGTCTTTCTTCTGGCCTTTTGGCGCACGGACAATCAATTACCGCTGGGAGACTCCCGATGGCCAGTCATACAAGTACCTGTACTTGGTTGCCAATCCCGTGGTGTGGTGGGGAACATTCTTGGTCATTCTTTTCGCAGGATCCATGTTGTTGTCGCGTGTGTTCAACCCAACGACAGAAAAGCTGAAAAATGGATATTTGTTGTTGGTTTTCATGGGCCTGTATGTCGCTTTCTTCGTGGGCATCAGTCGCATCGACCGCGTGCTCTACATGTATCATTACTTCTCCGCACTTCTTATAGGGTTTGTTATTTTTGCTTTGTTCTTTGATGAATTGAAAAAGTTTTGGAAGTGGACACTTGATGAAAATGCGAAGCTGGTGTTCCTGATTATTTTCACGGGCTTTGTGTTTGGCGGGTTCCAGTTCTATCGTGCATTTAGTTACTACGAACCTCTTACCCGTGACCAATTTGAGCGGAGAAATATTCTTGGCTTGTGGGAGATGCAGTGCGTGGGATGCGAAAAAGTGAGTGGTCTCGTTGTGCCGTCAAAATAGCCAAATTCGCTCAAAAGACGACATTCTCTACTTTCGCAGATAGAGCAGCAACACAGACCCGAGCATCTGAACACTATCGCGTGCAATGCTGACTTTTGAACCGGGAATAGCTGTCCATTCCACAGGCACTTCGACGATACTGTACTTGCTCTTCATAGCGAGGTACAAGATTTCGATGTCGTAGGCGAAGCGATCTATGGTTTGCCGCGAGAATAAATCCAGAGCGATTTCTTTTTTGAACAGTTTGAATCCGCACGCAGCATCAATGATGCCCGGAATGAGTGACCAGCAGAGTGCGTGGTACGTTCTTCCAATCAGACGACGATACCAGCTCATGGTGACGTGCTTCCCTTCTTTCTTCCCCTGCAATCTGGATCCGATGATGATGTCGGGATTTTTTTCTTGAACAATTTTTGCAAAGTCATCCAGCTGATTGGGGCGCGTGGCTCCATCGGCGTCGTAGAGCAATACATATTCACCTGTAGCCAACTGAACGCCTGCGCGTAGCGCTGCGCCTTTGCCGCGATTTTTGGGTAGCGTGATGACGGTGATCGGTAAGCGATCTTTCCAGGACTCGGCTACTGCGCTTGTGCGGTCCGTACTGCCGTCGTCGACCACAATAACCTCATGCACGGTGCACGCGCCCTTGTATGTGTGGATCATTTCCAGTGTAACTGGCAATCTCTGCTCTTCGTTCCAGGCCGGAATGACAAATGTGACGCGCATTGCAGGCATCTTTCCTGATTCTTAGAGGAAAAACCAGCGCATTGCTACCGGGGCGAAGAGAGCCCCTGTGCATACAAAACCATACAGAGCACTGCTTCTTTCGAAGAATTTCCCTCGTTCCTCCCTAAAAAGCAGAAAGAGAACCAGCGGAATAAAGTAGTAGCGCTGCTCAATCAGCCACGAAGGCAGCAGATAGAGAATCGTCAACGGATACAGCAGGTAGAATGCAGGTTTTCGTAACACCGTGACCCCAAGCGAGAGGAGTGCAATAAAACAGGGTATGAAAAATACCCGCCGAATGAATTCACTCGAAACAGAAAAAACAAGAATGCGGTTTCGTAGGAATACAGAATGCGCATCTTGGTTGTAGCCATGATCATTGTGGTAGAACAGAAGGTACAAAGAGAAGCACGCAAAAAATACCGCCAGAAGAATCAGTGCGTGCTGCCGAGCCGCCGTGATCAACCGGCGCACATTGGCGATATGCAAGGGAAGCAACACCACAGACAGCAGCATCAGCAGAAAAACGATATTGCCTATGTGCAAAGACGGGAACGGATGTGCGGATTTATCACCAATTGCCAATCCGCCATTCAGCCACACGAAAGTACCAAACAGGCCAAAGCCCACAACATACAGCCCAATGACTAGGCCACTGCGCCATGCAGAAATTTGCGTGGTTTTGACAATGCTCTTCTTACGAATCGCCATGTTCCAACGATTCTTGAGCCACAGCAGTGCTGTGCTGCGATACTCCTGGTCGAGGAAGAGCAAGAGGAATAGAACGCACCAGATGATGTTGTTTTGGCGCACACTTACGCTGAGGAATGCTGCAAGTGTTGCCCACTCATATCCCCGTTTGAGCGTTGCGTAGAGGGCAATCAATACAAAGAGCAACGAGAGCACATCTGTGTAGACCAGTGGAAAATAGGGAAACAGAAAGGGGATAAACGCATACTGCAATGTTCTTGCGAGGGGTAGGCGACTGCCCATGGCTCCCAGGCAGAGAAAGAAAAACAGAACAGAAAGTCCGCTGAAACACAGGTTCGCCATGCGGTACATATTCAGCGTGTCCATGTGTACCAATTTTGCGATGGCGGCTTGGACTACGTGATACCCGGGCAGAGTGGTAATAGCCGGTGCCATCTGCATTTTCCCTTCTAATAACAAACGAATTTGCTCCATGTGAAAGCCTTCATCCCCAAAGTAGGAGTGTTTTTTTACCGCAAAAAAAGCCACAAGGAGAGCTGTCCAAATGAACGCGAGTGTAAAGATGGTCAACCAATCCTCCCGGTGTTGTTTGGACGCGCGCTTTCCATGCCTCATGGTACGCAATGGTAGCATGCGAAACGCCATGTGTGCACAGAGGATGCCGCTTGTACTTGCTCGTATCTATTTTCTGTACCCTGCTTTCTCAGCTTCTTCTGCCGAGCCAAAGTACACACGTGTTTCGGGCTTGAGTCTTGCTGCCGCCTTGCTGTTGATGTCGTAATACTTCTTGCCGTTTTTCGACGCCGCGTATTTTGCATTCGGCGGAATACGAATTTCTACTGTGGCACGCAAGTCCGCGAGCGCGATAGCGAAGTCTCCTGTTGGACTTGGGATAACCATGTGCCCCTCGCCAAATACACGCACGTGGCCACTGGCTGTTCCACGGATCATTCCTTCTCGAATTTCGTCGATTGTTACCACGGGAATCTTGGGGCGTGTGTCTTGGACGATCTCCAGTGGTGCTACGGGAATATCCATTACTCCCTGATGGATTCTCCCGCTCACGTATCCGCACAATGTAGTGAGCGTCACCGTGCATACAGCCAAGACTCGATAGGGGATTTCTTTGGGCATGTCTGTAGCTTCGCAGATTGCCAAACCTTGCCTATGGCCCCGTGAGGCAGTACATTTCGAGAGATCGATTTTTCCCCATTCAGAAGCCAATAATACCGTTCTCCACTGCTGCAGAACTCGCTCTTCTCTTACCATCTTTCTCTGCTTTATTTTCTGTAGAGACACGTGACTCCTTTTTACTCTCCTGCTAAACTTCCTCTCCATGCCTAAATCCTTTCGTCAAAATCCTCAGGGGAGGAATCAATGGATTCTCTCAATGCTCCTTTTTGGAGTGTTGATCGCAGGATCTTTCTTCTTCTTGCTCAACCCCATGCGGGAAAATGAGCAGCAGTTCGCCAATGCGAAATCGGTGCCCATCTCCGAGATTACCAAGGGCTACGCCCAAGGGAATTTCGAAAAAATCATTGTGCGCGATAACAGCATCTTCGCTACGGCAAAAGACGGCACCACGGTGCAGTCCTACAAGAGCTCCAATGAAACCGTCAGCGAGCTTGGCTGGAACGATCCCAAAAATGCCACCATTGTCGAAATCGAAAACCGCGAAGCATCCAACATGTTCTACGCGATCCTCCCGGATCTACTCTTCTTCTTACTCGTGCTTGCAGGAGTCGTGTGGCTCTTCCGCGGAATTGCACGCAGTCAGTCCAATGCCATGTCCTTTGGTAAGTCGCGCGCTCGCGTGGCAGATGCCAAGCAGGTGCGCACACGCTTTGTGGACGTTGCCGGAGCAGAGGAGGCCAAGGAAGACTTGATCGAAGTCGTCGACTTCCTCAAAAACCCGCGCAAATACACCTCTATGGGTGCAAAAATCCCCAAGGGCGTATTGCTCGTGGGTTCGCCTGGAACCGGTAAAACCTTGCTTGCTCGCGCCGTTGCAGGCGAAGCGGGTGTGCCATTCTTCTCTATCGCAGGTTCTGAATTCGTCGAAATGTTCGTGGGTGTAGGTGCCAGCCGCGTGCGCGATCTCTTTACCAAGGCAAAGCGCAACGCACCGTGCATCATCTTCATCGATGAAATCGATGCCGTGGGTCGCCAGCGTGGCGGAGCAGGATTCGGCGGAGGTCACGACGAGCGCGAACAGACGTTGAACCAGATCCTCACAGAGATGGACGGCTTTGAGCAAGATACGAACGTGATCGTGATGGCTGCTACCAACCGCCCAGATGTGCTCGACGTTGCCTTGCTCCGTCCCGGTCGCTTCGATCGTCGCATCTTCATCGATAAGCCCGACCTCGCTGCACGTAAGAAGATTTTGGAAGTGCACGCACGTAATAAAAAAGTGGTGAAGACGATTGATCTCGAATCGATCTCTCGCCAGACCGTGGGTCTGACCGGTGCAGACCTGGAGAACATCATGAACGAAGGAGCAATCTTCGCTGCCAAGCGTAAGCACCCTGCCATGACGCAGAAAGATCTCGTGGATGCCGTAGAAAAAGTCTCCATTGGCGCAGAAAAGAAGTCCCGCAAACTTTCGCAGCACGAAAAGGAAATCACGGCCTACCACGAACTGGGCCACGCCATCGTAGGTCACTTGTGCAAAGAGAGCGATCCGCTCCACAAGATCAGCATTGTGTCGCGCGGTTCTGCCCTGGGTGTCACGTGGTTCTTGCCTGCTGAGGACCAGTACACGACGAGCAAGACCAAATTCCTCGACGAGATCTGTGGCCTCCTCGGAGGTCGTGCAGCAGAGTCCTTGGTGTTCAACGAGATCACCACGGGTGCCAGCAATGACCTGGAGCGCGCGTCTGCTATCGCTCGCAACATGGCCATGCGTTACGGCA
>CAZDEA010000023.1:0-2150 GCA_964504485.1 uncultured Candidatus Peribacteria bacterium
CCGCCGTTGGCCAGCGCACCCCATGCGGCCATCATTTGCATGGGAGTCGTGGAAATACCTTGTCCGAAGGACAACGTTGCGAGCGTGGAACGAGGAAGTCCCTGCCAGGCAGGAACTTCTCCGGTGAGTTCGTTTTCCATTTCGACACCGGTGATACTGCCGAATCCAAAGAGTTCGTAGGCGTGGTGCAGCAATTTTGGTCCCAGCTTAAAACTGATGGACGTCATGCAGGTGTTGATGGAGAACGCGATGCAATCGGTCATGGAAACTTTTCCGTAGTACTTCAAGAGAGCGTTCTTGATGGTGTATTCGTCCACTTTTACCGGACCGGTGTCATCGTAGGTGTCCGAGGGCGATACTTCGCCTTGGTCGATCGCGATAGCCATCAAAATAGGTTTCATGACACTTCCCGGCTCCCAGATTTCTTGCACTGCACGGTTGAGGTACGCGCCCACGCCGATTTCGTTTTTGTACCCCAGCCACACGTGGGATTCATCGGTGGGGAAGAGCTCTCTGCGCACCGTGGATTTGTCGCCGATGTACAAGTAGTACCGAGCGAGCGTGCGCAAATCATAGAGGCGTTCGAGTTCGGTGAGTGTCTGGCGAGTTTTCTCGGCGAGAATATTGCGACCCGAAGCCGTAAAGACGTCATTGCGGAATGCGCGCACCACGCGCACGTGCGTATCGGGGTGATAGATTTCCACCACGATGTTCTTCTCTTCAAAATCTTTTAACGTAACTGCTTCTTTGGCGAACACATCGGCGTAGTTGTTGCTATCGAACAGCGGCACATTCACCACGGCGATCATGCGTCCGGTGAAGGGATCCATCACCAACGCTTGTCCGCTCTGTGCATCGAATTTTTCGATGGCTGCTTGCATCAGCTCTTCCAATTTTTTTTGCACCGTGCGATCAATGGTCAGCACAATGGCATCACCATCTTTGGGATCCACAATGCGCTGGTCGCTCGTGAAGATTTGTCCGCCTTGCAGGTCGCTCACCGTGCTGATGGATCCGTCGACACCGCGGAGGAGGGGATGGAAGGTGCGCTCCACGCCGTACTGCGGCTCTTGTTTGATGTTCACGAACCCGATGATGTGCGAAGCAATCGTGGTATCGGGGTAGTAGCGCCACTGCTCGGGGAGAAGAGCGATGGAACGCAGGGGATACTGCAAATAGCGCGGAGACTGACCGCTCTGATTCTTGGGTGCTTTGGCGATCGTCTGCTGCAACGAATCCAGCTGCACCTCTTTGATCTTGAGCGTCGTTGCCGGCGGCAACTTGTGCATGATGGGCACGTAACGCAATGTGCGCGAACGCAGGAGTCCTTCGATATCTCCTGCATCGAGCGAGAGTGCCTTGGAGAGTCCACGCGCAAATCCCGGGATGCCGTTTTGCGGTATTTGTTCGGGGTTGGCGTAGATGAGCGCCTTATCGACAATCACCGTCACACCGGGGATCGCGAGCGAGCTTACGGCGGCCATGTGCACCTTGGTGGCTCCGTACATCAGCGGTACATACGTCACGCGTTTTTCGCTGATTTTCTGTTCGATGTATCGCGCAAACTGACGACGCGCCTCGGTGAGGTCCGGGAGCTTGAGCAAACTTGGCGGCAGGTTATCGGGCGATGTTGGTTCGAGAAGTTGCGCGGCATCGAGAATTTTTTTCTTCGTGATGGGATCAAACGCAGCCTGGTAGAACGGCACAAACTCGCGTGGGCAGGCTTCGTCTCCTTTGGAACACAGATCATGTGCGGATTGCGTGAGGAGAACATCGGCGAGCGTCTCGGCCACGAGTGTGGGGTCATCGGTAAGAAGGGGATCGACATAGACCATGTCGAGCGTGGTGTTTGTCGCAAAAATATTTTTCTCTCCGGTCTTGCTGCTCACGCCAAGAATTTCGCCGCGCTTGGCCTTCACACGTACATGTCGCTCATGACGATCGGCAGCAGCCTGTTTGAATTCATTGCCGTGCACCACCTGCAATTCCAAAAGCCTCGCGAGAATGATGAGAAGTACGACCAAATACACGCCGTGCACCACAGCCATACGCTGCAAGAGAGAGCGCTTTTTCTGGGTCTCGGAGAAGTTCTTTCGGAGCAACGAAGACATGAGGGTTGCATCATAGAAGAGAGAGAAGAGAACGACAAG
>CAZDEA010000023.1:2250-3334 GCA_964504485.1 uncultured Candidatus Peribacteria bacterium
TCTGGTATAATACTCAGATGCCAGAGAACCTCGACTTCACCGGTCTCGACGGCCAAGCACTCCTCACAAAACTCGAACAGTTCTGTGCAGAAAAGGGTGCGTCGGATATTCACGTCTCGCCCGAAAAAAAGGACGTGCGTTTGGAATGGCGTTTGCACGGAGTACTCCAACCACTGGCAACACTCACGCATGCATCCTACGACGATTTTCTGCGCCGCGTGAAATTCGCCAGTAAATTAAAATTGAACGTCACGAATATTCCTCAAGACGGTCAGTACACGTTCCAAGCAACGACAGCCGGCACGCCACGCACAGTGAACATGCGTGTGGCCACATTGCCTTCGCGCTTTGGTGAAGCACTCACCCTGCGTCTTCTGGATCCTGCACGCGGCATTCTCCCTCTGGAAAAACTTGGCTTCCCGCAGGACATCAAAAAGAAACTGGAGGAGTTAGTGGAGCTTCCCAATGGACTCATTCTGGTGACGGGTCCTACGGGATCCGGTAAAACCACAACGCTCTACGCACTCCTGAGCACGCTTGTAGGCAAGGAGCGCAACATCATCACGCTGGAAGATCCTATCGAATACGAACTTCAGGGAATTATCCAAAGCGAGATCGATTCCGGTCACGACTTTACGTTTGCATCCGGACTGCGTTCCATTTTGCGTCACGACCCCGATGTGATCTTGGTGGGAGAAATCCGCGACCTCGAAACAGCACAGACTGCAGTGAACGCTGCGCTTACGGGACACTTGGTGCTCTCCACACTACACACGAACTCGGCCATAGAAGCGATTCCTCGTTTGCTCTCCATGGGAGTTTCTCCCTATACCTTGGCACCTGCTCTGCGCGCCGTGCTGGCACAGCGCTTGGTTCGTACGCTCAGCCCCGAGTGCCAAAAGAGCGGAACCTGCGACGCCGCAGCCAACACGAGTTACACCGGCCAGCTCTCTATCCCCGAACTCCTCACAGTCTCCCCAGCCGTCACGCAGCTCATTTTGAACATGAGTGATGCCGCAGTCATGCAGGAACAGGCAAAAAAGGAAGGCTATAAGACGATGAAGGAATGGGGTGCCGACATGAT
>CAZDEA010000023.1:3434-10877 GCA_964504485.1 uncultured Candidatus Peribacteria bacterium
AACAGGCAAAAAAGGAAGGCTATAAGACGATGAAGGAATGGGGTGCCGACATGATCAAGCAGGGGATTACCACCCAGACAGAGGTGGATAGGGTGATTGGGTAACGTTGGCTCGTTACGCGATACATGCTCGTTGCTCGTTTTTTGTTGATCGAGAAACGAGTAAACGAGTAACGTTAGGCAAAAAGGAGAGCTTGCGAACTAACCTCCTCTATACGTAGCATACTGTACTCATGTTATTGAGCCACCGCCGCCGGCAGAGATCGTACGCCCTGGCAGGTACTGCTGCGCCCGGGAGACTGCGGAAGATCATCACCGCACTGGTTATCCTGTTCCTCGTGTATTGGGTAGGCAGCACGATTTTGCGCTGGTTTGGAGTAGGAAATCCTCGTGAACGCAGTGCAGTGAGTATCGAAGTCGATTCCGGTACTTCTGCAGAGGTGTCGTTGGATGGCGATGATTGGCAGCGTGCCGAGAACGGGATGAAGGTGTACTGGGATGATGCCGTGCGCACGGGAGCAAGCACACGCGTGACACTTGGATTTTTCGAAGGCACGCGCGTACGCATGAACGAATCTACAGAATTGGAAATCTACGACAGTGCCAAGGGCAAGCGTGAGTCTGCTCTCAAATTGATCCTCAAGAGGGGATCGCTATTTGTGGATGTACCACAGTATGCATCGTTCTCGGGCAGCATTGTGCGTTCCGTCGAAACGCCCACGTTCACGTACACCTTGGTACCGGGCACACAGGCATTCATTGGTGCTTCGAGCTTGTTGGTGTTCCGCGCCGAAGGTCTGGGTGTTTCGATCGATGCCAGCAGGCACGACACCGTTGTGATCGGCGAAGGACAAAAGTGGGTCGCCACAGGAACACTCGTCACAGACTTATACGCGTATCGCTCCCCGCTGGATGCTGCGTCTGCTCGCGACAGCTTCATCACAGAAAGTCAGGATCTTCTCACGCGTGTGACGGCATCCACGTCATCGGCTTCCTCACTGCCCGAAGGTGAGTTCCTCACGCTCAGTGAGCCTGCAGTCGGCGCCAGTATGGATGGCAGCTCGCTCACCATCCGCGGAAAAGTCACAAAGGACGTCGCACGCATCGAAGTCAACGGCCGCAACGTTCCCATCAACGAAGATGGTGTGAGCTTTGTGCAGACCATGGTGCCACCCGAAGGAACAGATGACGTCGTGGTGGAAGTGCAGGCATTCGATGCCGGTGCAACGCTGCTTGCCGACATCAAGCGCACGGTGAAGCGCCTGCCCTTGGTTCTGAATCCGCCGAATATCGATGCACCTGCGAAGACAGGGGAGACCTTCCGCACACAGAGCGTGGAATTTGTCCTACGTGGTACAGCCCCACATGGCGCCACAGGCATTATGGTCAATGACTACCTGTTGCAGCTCTTCGACCCTGCAAAGGGCACCTGGAGCTACTTGGCAGCACTCAGACTGGGCAACTTAAAGGAAGGTAGCAACCGCTTCGATGTGTTTGCGTTGTACCCAGGCCCAGGAGGCACGCAGCGCAAGAGCGAGGCCGCTACGGTCACGATTCTTATCGAAGAAGGACCCACAGGCGTCGTGTCGACTGCTTCTTCTGCAGGAAGTGCAGGAAGCTCTGCTCCTAGCAAGCCCGTGCTCAATAACGCACCTCTCAAGCCCGGCAGCATCACGGTGATCGCACCTGCCGCAGGGAACAGCGCGAGCATCTCTGGAACGGGTACGCTCATCGAGGGAACCACACTGCGCGAAACCGATACCGTGTGGGTGAACGATTACCGCCTGCAGTTGTACGTGCCAGGCAAGACCACCTGGAACTACATCGCAAGCTCCGACATCAAGAACCTTAAGCCAGGGAAAAACTCCTACGTGATCATCACGAGGAATGCGAAAGGCGAAGTACTCGATAAGCTGGAGTACGTGATCAACTATCAGCCATAATAAAAAACCACCTCACCTTGCGAGTGAAGTGGTTCGAGTTGGTCAGGCACAGTTACCTGTTTTCTGACTTCTCCCAAGCGTAGACGCTTTCGAGAAGTATCGTTCCTTTGCCAAATCCGGGGTACCCGTTTTCGGCCAAGGAGGTATCAAGATTCGGAAGCAGTTTTTCGCTAGCATTGCGCACTTTGTCAGAGCGGAACACGATGCGAATGCCTACTTTATCTTGAGCTCCTTTCAGTCGCCCCTTGAGAATGACCACCGTCTCGTTGCTCTTGGCAAAGTCGACAGCGAACAGCCATCGAACAAGATTGTAGTGGGGGTCTTTATCCACAAACAAATGGCTGCCAAAGACACTGCTCACTTGCAGCTTGCCATCTACGAACTTGTACTCGACGCAATGAGAATCCTTTTCATCGAGTCCGTACGTTTCAAATGGCAGAGAAGTCTTTTCAGGAAGCGCATAACCGCCACCTGCTTCGAAGCGCAGAAGCTGCGGCTCGGATCGTGTGCGAAGATTGCTGCCAGAAGAATCTTGCGCACTCTCGAGTCGAGAAAGTGGATTCTCCTTCGAGGGTTGATGCTCGGGCACAGAAGACATCTTCACGCCCAGAAGAAATCCAATACACACGCTGAGCAAACACAGCAGAACGATCGTTATGAGCTTTTTGCTCATGGCACACATCCTTTCCAAGGAACAACGCGATCAGACACGCGTCTGACCAACGGGAGAAGTGTAGGATTCTTTACAGGTTTGACAATACGCAAATATTCACTCTAAAGCATGTTCCAGCCCCACTCTTTGCAGTACTTCTTGGAATGCCTGGGGCAGCGTGGCTTTGATGGCACACTTTTTGCCCGTATCCGGTGACACAAAACTGAGCTTCCATGCATGCAAGCAAATCGACTGCGGCACGTACTGATCGCGCAGGCGCTCACTCAATTCATTGGTGTAGTTGCCATCTCCCAAGACTGGATGATCAATCGTGAGTAAGTGCACGCGAATCTGGTGCGTGCGACCTGTGTGCAACTCGCACTCCACAAGCGCCACATCTTTTGTAGCTGCAATGGTGCGATACGTCGTGCGCGCTTCGCGCGAAGCAGAAGAACCCAGCACCGCCATCTTGGTACGGTCTGCCGTGGAGCGACCAATGGGCGCATCGATGGTTGCGGTAGCAGGGGACGGAACACCGGCAACCAAAGCGAGGTAGCGCTTGTCCACCGTGCGTGCTTCAAATTGTTTTTGCAATGCCATGTGTGCTTCCTTGGTTTTTGCAATGAGGATGCAACCCGTCGTGTCTTTATCCAAGCGATGCACCAGCACGGCGTCATCGCGGAAGGGGAGTGAGCGCTCTTCGAACAAAAACGCCACGCCATGCAGCAATGTGATTTCGCCGGGTGCCATGCCGGGGCCGGGGTGCACAGAAATTCCTGCAGGTTTGTTGATGACCATACAACCGTTGTCTTCGTAGAGAACTTCGATGTGCAAATCCGTCGCCACAATTTCGCTGCGTACGGGTGGGGCATCATTTTGTGTGAGTTCCACGGTATCGCCCTCCTGCACACGCTGTGCGATCTTGGTCACCACCTCGTCATTCACCAGGACCAAACCTTCTTCGATAGCTTTCTGCGCCTGGGCACGGCTGAGCATGCGATTATCGTCTGCCAGGAAGGTATCGAGCCTATCGGGGGAGGAAACAAGCCACTTGGGCATGGGCAGAGAGTACCTGAGATTCGCTGCAGGAACGAGAAAACCCGCTGCACAGCAACGGGATTCGAATTACTCACTTGGTTCCTCGTTGGCTCAAGAGCCAAACAGCGAAGATCGCAAGTCCGACAGTGATGGTGGCAAGAAGTGTGACGTCGAACGTCCATGCATATGCAGTAGACCATCGACTGTGCCTTCTCTCCGTATCCTCGTTTCGTGACATGAGAATTCTCCGTACCAAATGAGCAGCTTCTGTGGGCAGTTTTTCCCTAACACAGGCCAAGGTCAAGAAAACAACGGCAGGGATAGCGGATTTGGCTGAGGTAAAGCAAAATTTGTATACAAAATTTGATCATATAATAGTTTATGGTTAGGGCTAAACCTAAATACAAAAAAAGCCCTTTTCTACCGAAAAGGGCTGAGGAATTTGCTCATTGTCCGTTCATCAGGCGAAGAACGACGTATCCAGCGACAAGTACCAAGAAGCAGCAGGTAAACCAGAAATCAAACCAGAACCGCTGCTTCCGTAGTTTCCGCAGACGTTTTTTGCGTTCCTCGGTAAGTGGTGGCCGCTTGGTGCGGCGGTAGGGCAGCCACTTATGCGGAGTATCATCAAGCAACGTACCAATGAGTCGCATGAGCGAAAGCACGATGGGCCTCCTGCAGGAAAATGAGCAATGATCCTTCTCAGATGAGAAGTGGTTCAGTTTCTCGCGTGGGACCGAGCAGGTCAAGAGTCCTGCGCTATTCAGAGGACTTTTCGTGCGATACACTGGAATCCATGGCAACGAATGAACTCCTTACACGGGCGGTGAACGAAGTGGTCCCGATGGATCTAGCCAAGAAAAAGCTGGATGCAGGTTCGCCCATTCGTGTGTACTTGGGAATTGATCCCACAGGCAGCAAATTACACTTGGGTCACTCGGTGCCTTTGAGGAAACTCAAGGCATTTCAAGATGCAGGACATGAAGTGATTTTCGTGATCGGCAGTTTCACAGCCATGATTGGAGATCCTTCGGAGCGAACAACGGACCGCGAAGCTCTTTCGAAGGATCAAGTGATGAAAAACTTCGAAACGTACAAAGACCAGGCGAGCAAGATTCTGGATTTCAAAAAAATCAAAATCGCCTACAACCACGAGTGGCTCGAAAAACTTGGATTCAAAGATATTCTAAATCTCGCATCGAACTTCACCGTGCAGCAGATGATCCAGCGCGACATGTTCCAAAAGCGCATCAAAGAAGATAGCCCCATCAGCATGACGGAATTTTTTTACCCACTGATGGTGGGATATGACTCCGTAGTGCTGGATGTCGACTGCGAACTGGGCGGCAATGATCAGTTGTTCAACATGTTGGCCGGTCGCAAGCTGCAGACTGCCATGGGCAAGCGCGATAAATTCGTGCTTACGACAAAGTTGATTGAAGGAACCGACGGACGAAAGATGAGCAAGACCTACGACAACTGCATCTGGCTGGAAGACAGCCCCAAAGACATGTTCGGTAAAACCATGCGCATTAAAGATGAATTGATCACAACGTACATGGAATGCTGCACCGATATTTCTCTCGACGAGATCAAAGACGTAGAGAAGGGGATGAAGAAAGGCGAGAACCCCAAGACGTACAAAGTGCAACTCGCAAAAGCCATCGTGGCGCTCTACCACGGCAATGCGGCTGCAGAGAAGGAGGCTGAACAGTTTGAAGCTGTGTTCCACAGCGGGGGAGTACCCGAGGATATTCCGCAAGTTAAGCCCAAGAAGGGGACTGGCCTCTTGGACTTTATGGTCAGCGAAAAGTTGGCTCCCAGTAAATCCGAGGCTCGCAGGTTGATTGAGCAGGGAGCAGTGAAGTTAGATGAAAAGACGATTGATTCGATCGAAGCAAAAGTAGAGGAGGGGATCCTGAAAGTAGGAAAGAGAAAGTTTGTGAAGATTTTTTTATGAAAATTAATATTGAACGCCTTTCGTTAATTATTTGGGGCGCTATCATTTTTCTTCCTGTATTTGTAATTGTCTTTTTGACAGCAGGATCATTAAGTGGTCAAAAGGAGATAATGTCAATTCCCTACAAACCGATCACTAAAGATTCTTCTACTGCGTACGAAGGAAGAATTGAAACAGGTGCAACTTTGTCTAACTTCAATCAATCAAATTGGACACCAATTCTCCAACTACCTACTAGTATTTTTGATCGAAAAATATGTGGAAAGATTTTAGGCCCGAATCGTTTTGGACGGATTCGAATTATCTTTGATGAAAGCAAGCCACAATCTGAACTTGTTATTGATGGACACAAAAAGAATAGGCAAAATTGCATACCATTAACTAATAACGGTGAAGTTGAATTTGAAGTAAACTCTCCAAGAGTTAGTGTCGCAGCAATTGACGAAGGATTGTTTTTCCGTTGTTTTTTTTCAATGACAAAGAATCCCTCCGTAACTCAAAAATGCTTAGATAAATTTAACTATAAAATTATAATTTCTAACAACATGTCAGGTTCCATTTCTTTAATATATTTTGCAGCATTAGTTTTTGTGTTAGGCACACTGGCTGTAATTAGAGACAACATTAAAATAGCCAAAAATGACATACCTAAAGTTTTAAAGACAATTTTAAATTACTTTGGTTAGTATTAATTTTAACTCTACTTTTTAACCTCCTCTGAAAAATCATCCAATTTTTGAATAATCTTCGATGTTATCTGCATCACAGAAAATCTTTCCTGAGGATGTTCATTATTCCACTTTTGCATGCTGATAGGCCACTTATGGTTACAGCCATAAATCACAAAACTCACCAATCGCTTGGACTCTGCGGCTAGTCGAAAGACAGCTTCTTCTCTTTTGGTGAACACCCAATGGTCATACGCACGGGGATCTTTATTGGCTATGTGCGCATCTACCTCCTTTTCCAAGGCAGGATCACAAGCGGGGAGTACCTGGACGCCTCTCGTAAAACCCATCAGTTTTCCTGCTCCCACATATCCCAGCGTAGAAATACCTCTCACGCGTTTATCTAAGCGCGTTTCTAGGGGAGCGAGGTTCCCGAGCAATCCTGGGTTGATCATTCCACCGGCTGTGCCGCGCCTCCGCGGTGGGAGCAATTGTCGCATACGATCCCGATACTCATTTCTCCATTCATCGAGAAAGTCCGGCTGTAGTCCCGTAGGAATTTCTTCACACATCACATGGTTGAAATGCTTCGTGGGCCGATCCAACAGATGGCTCATGATTTTGTACAACTCCAACTGCGATTGTTCCACGTTCCAAATTTCCGGTTCGGGGTGGATAAAATTTTCTGGTGCATCTTTGGGTACCGGTGATAAATGAAGTTGCCGGAAAACCACGAGTAGCCTCTTCGCATTCTCGGCAATGTGATGATCAATGCGCGCAACCTCTGGAAGTGTTTTTGCGTCGGGAAATTGCTTCGCAAACGTATTCGCTGTCTGTGGAATATCTGCCGCCGCCAGACCACGAGGGAGCGCAGCATTCGCTGCTACTAGTACACCGACCCGGAGAAAGCCTCGTCGATCCATTAATGAGTAACGCTACCACCAAGGGGAGGGGAGTGTAGGCAATTGGGGGACCACATGAAACCGATGACATCTGGTTGCGGAAAAAAGGGTTGCATCATTTTCTCAGGGGAATACTCTGCCCGCACTTTTATGCTGCATGCCTCCACCCCACGAACTCCCCGAACTCCGGCTACTGCATGTCCCCGAAGAAAGCAGGCACGTCACACTGCGCCGCGACAGACGTAAAAAGTTTGTCTATGGACGCACAGGTGAATTCAAAA
>CAZDEA010000024.1:0-10246 GCA_964504485.1 uncultured Candidatus Peribacteria bacterium
AAAAGTGATTCGATTCGACAAAAAGACACAGATTAAAAATGACCGAAAACAGCATATTTTGGAGAAATGCATGTCTACTCGTCCTAACACGCATTACGGAATGTGTGAATTGAGGACCGGGAGGACCGCCGCCACGGAGATACATGACTGGGGGTTTCCGCCGAATGCAGGGGGGTGAAGGGGCAAGCGGAGGGGCAAAATCATTCGGCGGAGACTTTTTCTTTGTTCCTTTCTTTTGTGTGGCTGACAAAAGAAAGGAAAACCAGAAGCGGAGCGACAGACATGATCGAAAAGAAAGTAAAAGGCATACTCCGCATCTTCCGCTACACTCTCAACCGAATGGACGCCTCTTCGCAGACACCTTCCAAAGGCAAAAAACTCGCGCTCCTCATCTTGGTACCTCTTGTTCTTGCGGTAACCATAGGAGCAACGGCCACGTACCTTATTACCAAGACGCGCATTGCCGCTGCTCGGTTCCTCCGCCCACAAGAAACAGTGGCTGTCTTCACGCACGCCGAAAAGAATACGTGGAAGGCCTACAACCGCGTACTGCCCGTGCTGGATACCGTGCCAGCGATTACTTCGCAAAACGCCACACTGGCTATTGTAAAGCGTGGGAACACGCTCGGCTGGGTGCTCTTGGGTGATGCTCCTCTCACAGCCACTGCACAAGCTTCTCTCTTTGCCACGCCTACGGTGGCCATGCTTTCTTCGCTCCCGGATTGGCAGGTGGCAAACGAAACAGAAACGACACTCGCGATGTACGCACCGTTTACCGATCTCTCTGCACAAGCACCGGATGACCAGACACCCTTTGCATATGTGGATATCCAACAACTCAAAGCCGAGTCGCGCACGTCGCTCGATAGCTTGATTCTCAGCGGAGCAAAACACTGGCCAGCAGTACTGCTCTGGTCCGAAGGACAGCGCACGCACATCTACTTGTTTGGCCGTGCATCGGGCATGAAGCAAAGCTTCGCTCCTGCGTTGCCCGCTCTGTCGCCGCTTTCTTCTCTTATCTTGAGTGCAGGCGACGGCAATGCGGCCTGGACAGCATTGATGGAATTCCTGCCGCAGCGCGAACGTATGGTGCTCCAGGGCCGGGTAGAAGCTTTGATTAAAACAACCCTGGGTAACGACATCAGTCTGCAATATGACCTGCTGCCACTCCTCAAGAACGGCAGCATGTTTACGGCCAGTGCGAGCGGATTCTTGCTGGAAGGAAAGAGTACAGGACTCCCGACAGAAAAAAGTCTCACGCGCATGATGGAAAGTGTGCGCCAGGATTTGCCGCAGTCCTCGGTGGATACGCACACATTTGAGCGCGGCTTCGTGAGCACCATTCTGTCGCCTTCTTCCACGGCCATTGTTGAGCGTCGCCAAAGTGAGAATGGTTTTGCCATTCATACGATTTGGAGTGTCCCCGAAGCACGCGGCGTAGGCATCGCTCGCAAGGGTGAGCACTTCCGCTTGGCAAATGACTTCTCTCTGCTGTTGCCCGGTGGCCAAACCAAGAACATGAGTCCGCTCCCGCTGCTCTCGCCGCTTGCACAGGCACATCTGGCTGGATGGGTGCGCATGGCACGCCTGGAAGGCCTGCTCCAAAAGCTCTTGGGGCTACCCGCCCAAAGTGACCTTTTGCCCGATTCCTCTGAGATTCTGTTTGCCCTTCGCCAGGAAGGCACGATCACCCATATCGTGTTGGATCAGCTGCTCTAGCCTTTCTCTGTTTTGCCCGCTACTCTCGCTATCCTCGTTACTTCTCTATGACTTTCGCCAAACTTTCCAAGGCATTCCTCGCTCTCTCAGCCGTTCTCGTGCTGATCTCGGCCGTACTCACGTTTGCGTGGGGACCCCGTGTAAGCATCGAATTCGCTGGAGGCACATTGATGGAAATCCAGATCCCCGAGACCAAGCACAAAGAAGATCTGGTCGCCGCTTTGCAGAGTTTCAAAACAGAAGAAGCCATCGACAACCCATCCCTCACGCAGATCAATGGAACACTGGGCAAGTCGTGGGTATTGCGCCTGCGCGCACTGAGCAACGATGAACACGTGGACTTGCTTGAGCACTTGAGCACCACGCTGGGAACGGTCACCGAATTGAAGTTCACGACCATTGGTCCGAGCGTCTCGGCCAGCCTGCGCAAGAACTCTGCCTGGGCACTCACTGTGGCTGCCGTAGCTATCATCCTCTTCCTCGCGTATTCCTTCCGTAAAGTCCCTCGCCGCGTTTCCTCCTGGAAATTCGGTGTTATTGCGGTGCTGACGTGTTTGCATGACCTCATCCTGGTTACCGGAATCTTCGTGGTGATCAGCCATTTTACGAGCTTCGAAGTAGACACGCTGTTCGTCACGGCATTACTCAGCATCATGGGTTACTCGGTCAACGACACCATCGTGATCTTCGACCGCATCCGCGAGAACTTGATCGCACAAGAAAAGAACCGCGACTTTGGTGCGCTCGTCACAGAGAGTCTCCGCCAGACATTGCTCCGCACGCTCAACACAGGAACAGGCGCGCTCATCATGTTGTTGATCCTCACGGTATTGGGAGCCGAATCCATTCGCTGGTTCACGCTCACGCTCATCATTGGAACAGTCATCGGAACGTACAGTTCGTTCTTCGTTGCCGCGCCTCTGCTGCTCGTCTGGCAGAAGTATCAGGAGCGCCGCTAAGACAGAAACATCCCCTTCGCTCTTTGTTCTCCCTGTCCTATGTCTGATATCAGCAAGCCCAAGATCGAGAAGAACGGCCGCACCACCTACGCGGTCAGTTTTACCGTAGAGGAAGCCAAAATCGCAGAGGACCGTGCACTCACGCACATGGGCGAACACGCTCGCATTGCCGGCTTCCGCCCAGGCAAAGCCCCGTTGGATTTGCTGCGCGAAAAAGTCGACAAGGGTGACCTGCTCGAAGAAACCATCCGCCAGATTCTCCCCAAGACCATCCGCGAGATTGTGGAGCGCGACTCGCTCAAGCCCATCATGCCTCCCAAGATCGAGGTCACGTCGCAGTCGCCCCTTGCGGCAAATATCACGTTGATCGTCCGTCCAGAAGTGAGCGTAAAGGGCATCAAGAAAATTTCGATCGATAAGAAAGAAGTTAAGGCTGATCCCAAGGACATCGACCGCATGGTCGACTACATGCGGAATCAATATCGCACGACATCGAGCGTCGATCGCGCTGCCAAAGACGGTGACGAAGTGACGATGAACTTCACGGGGAAAGACGGCGAAGGAAAGAGCATTCCCGGTACCGATGCCACGGGATACAAAGTGGTTATTGGAAGCAAATCGCTGATCCCTGGCTTTGAGGAAGGTCTCGTGGGCATGAAGAAGGGTGATGTCAAAGAGCTCAACCTCACGTTCCCTGCGAAGTACCATGCTGAACACCTGCAGAATAAGCCCGGTATCTTCACGGTGACCGTTACGGATGTTGCCGAGGTACACATGCCAGAACTCACCGATGCATTCGTAAAGGAGCACCACATGGGCGAGACAGCCGCGGGCTTCCGCGAGTCTCTGGAGAAAAACATGATGGAGCAGGAGCAGGACATGGAACGCCGTCGTCGCGAGAGTGCATTGTTCGATGCCGTGCGCGCTGCAACATCTGTGGACTTGGCACCGGAATTGATTGAGCAAGAAGCACGCGCGATTGCCGAGAACCTGGGCGAGCAATTGCAGCAGCAGAAGATCAGCCTGGAACAATGGCTCCAGAGCACCAAGAAGACGCCTGAGCAGTTGCGTAGTGAACTGCAGGAAGAAGGCAAAAAGCGCCTCATGCTGCGTTTTGGCCTAGAGCAGGCATTGGAGGATTTGGAGATTACCGTGGAGGATGCCGAGATGCAGGCAGCCATTGCCGAGGCTTTGGAGAGTATGTCGCCCGAAGAGCGCAAACAGGAGGAAGCACACTTCGCGACCAAGGGTGAACATGGCTACGAAGATATTCTCTGGAGGAAGAAGATCGAGAAGTTTGTGAAGCAGATGTTGAACTAAGGTTCACCTCCACTTCACCCCAATCCTGCGCTCGGGGTTTCCACGCTTGAACTGCTTACACTTTTGCAGGTGCACCATCACGTCACCCGTGCGCGTGATGACGCCAATAATGGGCTCGTTCTTTTTTTCCTGTGGCTTGCAGCACTTGGCGTACTTCAAGGGCATCTGCACGCCTCCTTCGATTTCCAGGAGGGAGTCTTTGCGCTGCATGCGTGGAAGAATCTTCCTCAGGAACGAGGTTTTTGGCTTGGGTAAGGCATCGACGTGCGACAGGATGGCCGAGACTTTGTCGCTTCCCTGGCCCACTTTCGCAAGGATGCTTTCGCGTTCTTCATGGTTCAACTCTTTGCCGTTGATCATGCGCAGCAATTTGAGATCCGGATCCAACGGTGGCAATTTGCGATCGCGCAGTTCCAAGTTAAACATCTCTCGTCCACGTGCGACGAGTTCATCGCGGTGGGTATCGGCCAAGTAGTGGCGCAGTCGAGATTTGCTCGAGGACATTTTCAGCTGCTGCAACCATTCGGCAGAAGGACGAGGGTGCGCGTGCGTGAGGATCTCCACCACGTCACCGTTCTCCAGTTCATCTTCGATGCTCACGATCTTGCCGTTTACGCGTGCAGCGCGGAACGAGATACCCAGTGCCGTATGCACTTGGAATGCGAAGTCGAGTGGTGTGGCGCCTTCGGGCAATTCCACCACGTCGCCCTTGGGCGTGAGGACGTAAATGTGGTCTACGAGCTCGTCTTGGTCGGTTGTGAGCAATTCCTGGCTGGTGAGTGCTTGCTGGATTTTCACCTTCTGAATAGCGCGTTCGGTCACACCACCCTCTTTGTAACTCCAGTGTGCAGCAATACCGTACTCTGCTTCGCGGTGCATTTGCTCAGTGCGGATTTGCACCTCGACGAACACGCCTTCGGGGATGCCGGGGAACCTCGCCATGGTGGTATGCAAACTCTGGTAACCGTTGGGCTTGGGGAATGCGATGTAGTCTTTAAAACGGTTGCCCACCGGACGACCCAGGTGATGGATGAGACCCAGAACCTGGTAACAGTCGGCGACAGTGGGAACTAGAACGCGCAGCGCGAAGAGATCTGGGATTTGTTCGATGGACGAAGCGCCCTTGGCCTTCATTTTCGCGAAGACGCTGAAGAGTAATTTCTCGCGACCATCCACGCGCGCAGCAATCTTCTGTTCGCGAATAATGTTCTGCAGTTGCTCCGCAGCAGCGGGGAGAAACGCACCGTAGCGTTCGTGAATCACCGCCATCTGCTCCCCTATGCGCAACGCATCGGAAGGGTACAGAACCGGGAACGCCAAACCTTCCAAACGCTGCTTAAAGGCATGAATACCAAGCCTGGCAGCCACGGGAGCAAACAGACCCAACACGTCGCGGCAGATGCGTTTGCGTTCGACCAGCGGCAAGTTGGGGCACTGCTCCAAGAGGAACGCGCGCTCCGCCAAGATGATGGGCAACACGCGCGCATCATCAGACATATTCACGAGCATCAATCGCAAGTCATCTATGGATGCGCGTCGTCCTTGCGTGGTCACATGCGAGAGCAAATGCAAACTCGAAACCAGCGTGCGCACATCAGTTCCAAAATCCGCTTCCAACGAAGAGACCGTCATCACCTTCAGGCGCAGGACGTGCTGCAGCAAACATGCGACCACGGTGTCTTCATCGGGTTCGAAAGGCAGGAGCACGCGCAACACACCCACCGCGTGATCGGTGTAGGTCTGGCCACTGTAATGTTTGCGCTCACCATAGAGCTCCTGCACCGCAGAAAAGATCTTGTCTGTGCGAGGAGTCTGTACCGACGCCGGGATAGGCGCAGTCGTGGTCTGGCTTGCAAGAAGTGTGGCGAGAGTGAGAGACATCTCTGGATATCGAAGTGTAGCAGAACGAGGGAATGACGAGATCTCCGTTGTTTGAGGGTTTTATCGGATTGCCCTTTTTGTATGACCCCCGAGAAACGGCTGTGGCTCCACGGAAAATCGATACTGGAAAGAGTGCTTGACCTTTCTCTCTGCATGAATAAAATGTCCACACATCCGAAGACCGAGGGCACAAGGCCGTAGGCCGAAATAAGCCCCTCCGAGGAATACAGCATCGGTTACTCGGCCCCGGCTTGGTGATTCGTGCCGTGTTCCTCGCTGGTCTCCCGGATAGAACGTTTGAAAGGGAGACCTGGCGCACACGCCAAAAGACCTCTCTGAAGCGTTTCGGAGGCTTTTGTTTGTTATAACGCTTCCGATCCCCTCTTATTCCGACCCTAATCCTTACACCTTTCCCATCATGGCTCTCACCCGCAAGCAAAAAGAGACTCAGCTGACTGACCTTAAGGACAAGTTCAAAAAGGCTTCCTCTGTCGTCTTCACACAGTACATCGGCATGAACGTCGCAGACGTCAGCAAGCTCCGCAAGGAACTCAAGGACGCCGGTGCAGAAATGAAGGTCGGCAAGAAGAGCTTGATGAGCATGGCCGCAAAGGAGCTCCAGATGCCAGAACTCTCTGATGAAGTGATGAAGGGCGCTATCGCCTGCATCTTCAGCTATACGGATCCTGTCACAGGACCAAAGACTGCGTTGGCTTTCGCCAAGACGCACCCTCAGGTCGTCTTCATGGGAGGCATGTTCGAAGGAAAGATTCTCTCTGCAAACGACGCCACATCCCTCGCCTCCATCCCCAGCCGCGAAGTACTTCTCGCTACGTTCGCCGGAATGCTGCAGTCTCCTCTCAGGAGCTTTGCCAGCATGCTCAACTCCCCATTGTCTTCGTTTGCTCGCGCTACCGCTGAGCTCGCCAAGAAAAAGGAAGCTCAGCCTTCCTGATTATTTTTCCTATCCTTATTACCCCCTATCCCATGTCGGATATCACTCTTTCCTCCGAGGAGCAGGCCGTTATCTCCGCCCTCGAAAAGCTGAACATCATCAGCTTGAACAATGTTGTGAAATTCATGGAAGCTGAGTACGGCATCTCTGCCGCTGCTCCAGTTGCCATGGCTGCTGCACCTGCAGCAGGTGGTGGCGCTGCTGCTGCCGAAGAGAAGAACATGTACAACGTCGAGCTCACCGACGCTGGCGCACAGAAGATCGGCGTCATCAAGGTACTCCGCGAAATCACGGGTCTCGCACTCGGCGATGCCAAGGCTATGACCGACAGCGCTCCAAAGATGATCAAGGAAGGCGTTGCCAAGGCCGATGCCGAAGCTTGGAAGAAGAAACTCGAAGAGGCTGGTGCAAAGGTCTCCTTGAAGTAAATCGTTCAACTATGATTTCTGGAAAGCGGGCTCACGCCCGCTTTTTTGTTGTTTTTGGCTTACTACAGAGCAAAACCTCATGCACAGTCCAATTGACTATGCAAAGCGATGCTCTATACTGAGAGCAGCAAGTACCTTCGACTCAAGTCCAACCGGGACAACCGAGCAAACTCTGTGAGAAGGAAACTGCAAAATTATTTTCTTTCTCCCAGTTTTATGGCTGATCAGCAGCTACAGTGCCGCGATTGCGGTCAATCGTTCACGTTCACCGATGGTGAACAGGAATTTTATGCCTCCAAGCAGCTCTCCGCACCTCAGAGGTGCAAGGACTGCCGCAACAAGCGCAAGAATGAGCGCATGCAGGACAGGCAGATGTTCGATGCTACATGCGCAAAGTGCGGTGCATCGTGCCAGGTTCCTTTCAAGCCTCGCCCAGTCGAGGAAGGTGGACGTCCAGTCCTCTGCAAAGCGTGTTTCGACGCGCAGCGCATGGCTGCGTAATGCTCGGTATCAACTTCGCATTCAAAAAGACGGACTTCGGTCCGTCTTTTTTGTGTGCCCAAGATCACCTCAGTGAACTAAAGGGTACAATGGATGCATGCCTGCTCGTGACCTTCGGCTGGACGCTCTGCGCACGCTCGCGATTCTGCTGATGGTTGTGTATCACGCGGCGTATGACCTGGCGGTCTTCCGTGCGTGGGACCTAGAGGTGTTGAGCGGAGGCTGGAAGCTGCTTGCACGCACGAGCCTTGTTCTGTTTCTGCTCGTCAGCGGAATCAGCCAAGCGCTCTCCCACAGGCATAAAGGAGCGAGTATTCGCTGGAAGCGCGTTGCGCAGGTGGCAGGCGCTGCTGCCCTGATCAGCATTGCCACGTACGTGATGGAACCCGAAACCTACGTGCGCTTTGGCGTGCTCCATTTGATTGCCGTGAGTGCATTGATTCTTCCGTTTGTTGCACGATGGAAGCAGTGGAACATCGTGACCGGTGTCATCGTGTTCATGACGGGATTAGCGACGAGCGCGCGCTCGTCGCTCATAGGAATACCGTTGGGATTCCCTCCTGCAGATTTCCAAACAATCGATTACGTACCGCTGATCCCGTGGTTCGGTGTCGTATTGATGGGATACGGAGCAGGATATCTCTGGAGACAAACAACGAGTGAGCACCGGCTGCTCACGCGCCTCACCTGGCCAGGTCGCCATTCTCTGATGATCTACCTGCTGCACCAACCCGTGTTGATGACGGTCTTATTTGTCATTTATCCGTAACAGAAGAGCGAAACATTGCATTGGAAAAGTGTTCGTCCAGGCACGCTTTTCGTCTACAATCCGGGCCACATGTCTTTCACCGTTCGTAAGATCAAAGAGGAGAAACCTCCTCATCCGCTTGTTGTGGCGCTCCTCAAAGGAGCGAGGCTCACGCTGAAGTTATGGGTACCGATAGGAGGATGGTACAAGCACTTTAAGGCGCGCAAGGAAGCATCGGATGCCGAAAAGAAACGTCTGCATATTCTCAAGAAAGTGACGACGGTCTTGGCAGTCATTCTGTTGTTCTGCCTGGTCGTTGCCGGTGTCGTGAAGGCGCTGGTGAACGCCAAAGTGCTTACTCTGCACACCGCATTCAATGTCGTAGGAACTTCGATGCCTGTAGACGAACACGGCTTCACGAATATTCTGCTCCTTGGCAAAGGCGATGACGCACACGAAGGTACCGATCTGACCGATAGCATGATGCTCCTCAGTCTGGATCCGCGAGACACACAGAGTGCCGTGCTCATCAGCATTCCGCGCGATTTGTACGTGCTCAAACCCATCCACGGCGTGCGCGGACGCGTGAATCAGCTCTACCGTGATTATCGCATCATCTTGCGCAATAAAGGCGTTCCCGCAGAAGAAAACCGCAAGCAGGCACTCGTGATGCTCACCGAGGAAATCGGGCACCAGTTTGGTATCCACATTCACCATGCAGCCATGGTGAACTTCTCGGCGTTCACGCAGATCGTGGATGAAGTCGGGGGCATCGATATTGTGGTGCCATCCGATTTAGTCGATACCGAATATCCCAACGCGACCGAGAACGGCTACACCACATTCATTCTTAAAGCCGGGCCCCAACACTTGGATGGAGAGACCGCGCTCAAGTACGTGCGCAGCCGCCACTCCACAAGCGACTTCGACCGTTCGGCACGCCAGCAGCAGGTGCTGAGTGCGCTCAAAGAAAAAGCCGAAACCGATGGACTCCTCCGCAACCCCGGCAAGCTGATCAGCATCTGGAACATCGCCTCCAATAACACACTCACCACCATGACCATGGGCGAGATGCTGGGGCTCGCAGACATTGGTACCGATATCGATCGTGCCAATCTTCTCACCGTGCAGCTCAATAACCAGACAGGATATGAGGGTCTCAATCCCCTGCCCGGTGGCATGTTGTATAACCCACCGCGCGACCAATTTGAGGGCGCCTCGGTCTTGCTGCCTATTTCCATACCGGAGTTCCCGGTTACGTATCGTCACATTCAAATTCTCGTGCAGTTGCTCACTCAACACCGAGAGCTGTTCCTAGCGCCACCGAGCATGGCCATCTACAACGCCAGCGGCAAGAGCGGCTTGGCGTACCTGGTTGCCAGTGAGCTCACGCGTTTTAATTTCCGCGTGGAGGACACGGCCAATGCCCCCGGACCCAAGCAAGAGGACTCGGTGATTATCGCCAGAGGCGAAGCGGATCGCGGTACGGCAGAGTTCTTTGCAGATCTCTTGAAGATTCCTTCGGTAGAAGTCCAAGACCCCGAAGAGCCCACAGAAGGCGTTCCCTTGATTCGCATTATCCTGGGCAAAAACTACATCTATCAGCCTCTCGTACGCCTGCTCCCCGAGCCTGAAGTGACAGAATCCTCTCTCTCGTCTCAGTCGTCTCTCTCTTCTTCTTCGTCCCTGTGACCCCCCGCGAACTTATCGCCAAGGCTTGGGCCATCACTCAGCA
>CAZDEA010000025.1:0-1968 GCA_964504485.1 uncultured Candidatus Peribacteria bacterium
ATTTTCATGGTACAATATACGTATGAGACATGTGGAAACCGACATGCACGTTATCGAAGCTCTCACGAGTCAGTTTAGTCTTGCGCACATTGCTCCGCGCGAAAATGACGGTCATTTGTGGTTCCTTTCCATGCAGCCTGTTTCTCGCCAGACGCGCAGAGAAATTGCGAAGATTATTCCGGGGATAGAGATCGTAGAACCTGGGCACCCACACTTTGCGGAGTTCGCCAACGTGAGCCCATCGGAGTTTGCCATTTTGCAGGGATTTGGCGTGCAGCCTCCTGAGTCAGAACAGGAAGATAACCTTTAAAGGAAGCCAAAATTCTGGTATACTGGGTTGATGTCGTCGTGCCCCATATCAGTGGCGTACTTCACTATGGAAATCGCTCCAAAAGAGGGGATTCCGACATTTGCAGGGGGCTTGGGAATTCTTGCCGGAGATTTGATGAAAGCTGCAGCCGATATGGAAGTACCTGCGGTCTGCATGACCATGTGCTGGCAGTTTGGGTATTTGCATCAGACGTTAAAAGAAGATGGATCCCAGATTTACGACCAGACCATGTGGAAGCCGGAGGAGCATTTGAGGAAGCTCAAGCAAACCGTTCAGGTGAGTATTGAAGGACGCAGTGTGAAAGTGGGTTGTTGGGTGCTCACGCTCAAAGGTCGTTCCAAAGGAGAAGTGCCGGTGTACTTCCTCGATACAAACTTACCCGAGAACAATCAGGAAGATCGCACGATTACCGAACACCTGTATGGTGGAGATCAGGCCATGCGTATTCGCCAGGAGCTTGTGCTGGGCATTGGAGGCATTCGCATGCTGCGCGCGCTGGGGCACACAGATATTGGTACGTACCACATGAATGAAGGTCACTGTGCGTTCCTCACGTTGGAACTGCTTAGGGAGAGGGAATTCAAAGACGAAGAAGTCAAAAAGTCCTGTGCGTTCACGACGCACACTCCGGTGAAGGCCGGCCACGACGTGTTCCCCTACGATCTCGCACACAAGATCGCCGGAGATAATTTGCCATGGCACATCCAGAAGATTGCCGGGCAAGAAGCGTTGAGCATGACACAGCTTGCGATGACCATGAGTCGCTACACATGTGGTGTGTCGCAAATCCACGGTGGTGTTGCGCGCGACATGCTTCAGAATCAAAGTATTGATGCTATCACCAACGGCGTGCACCACATTGATTGGGCTGCGCCAGAAATGCAGAAGCTCTTCGATACATATCTTCCAGGATGGAAGGAAGATCCAACGGTGTTTGCCAATGCCATAGAGGCTATCCCCGATACAGCGCTCGAAGATGCACATATGAAGTCCAAGAAAAAGCTCTTCAAATACGTGAAGGATCAGGCGGGGATTCAGCTCGATCCCAAGGTTCTTACGCTTTGTAGCGCACGTCGAGTTGTGCCCTACAAGAGGCCAGAATTAGTGTATACAAATATTGAACGACTCAAGCAAATTGGCGGTGGCAAACTGCAAATAATTCATGCCGGGAATGCACACCCACATGATCCATTCTCGCAGGAAGTGATTCGTCACATGATCGCGCACAGCAAGGAACTCGAGGGTTCTGTCAAAATCGTCTACTTGCCCAACTACAGTCCTGCACTTTCCAAGCTTCTCACGGCGGGCGCCGATGTGTGGCTCAACACACCCATTCGTTTGATGGAAGCTTCGGGTACCAGTGGGATGAAAGCTGCACTCAATGGAACGATCAACGTCTCCACACTCGATGGTTGGTGGGTCGAAGCGTACGACCGTGATCCGGAATCCGGTTGGCGCATTGGACCGTTGGCATCTGCATTGGACCAAGAAGACACGCGCAAAATGGATGCCGAAGATTTGTACACGCAGCTCCAGTACCAAGTGATCGATGCGTATTACAACCGTGAACGCAGTCGATGGCTCCGTCGTATGAAGCACAGCATCGCGCTACTTTCGTACTTCTCTGCAGAGCGGGC
>CAZDEA010000025.1:2068-4909 GCA_964504485.1 uncultured Candidatus Peribacteria bacterium
ACGAACTGGATGATCCCAATGCTCACGAGAATGATGATGATTCCGATGATAGCGCGAGCGATGATTCCTTTTGCTTTGGAGATCTCCTCGTCACGGCCGTAGTTCAAGAGGAGCAAGATACCTGCGTAGATGATCACCACGATCGCAGCGAGTGCGACGAATCCCAGGACAAAAGTCAGAACCTGCACAATGACACCAATGAGCGGTGTGGGACTGGGCGTGCCTGTTCCGCCGAATGCCACCGTAAGGGCAACACGGAAGATCATGAGCAACAAACCAAAGATCACGCTGAAGATCGTTGCGCGCAAATTGCTGATACCTTCTTCATTTGTTGGAGAAAACACAGCCTTGAGTCCGCTCACAATGATCATCAAGACGGCGAGCACGCCGGCGAGTGTCATCGCCCAGTTGAGAATGCCGCCCACCTGCGTGTTCACGACTGCTGCTCCGCCACCATTGAGTGACTCTCCACCCACGCCGTAGAACGCGGCAACGAATGGTTCGATGAGAAACGCAATCATGATTCCCGAGATCACAGCGATAATCGTGGTCTTGGCTTTGTCGATAGATTCATCTTCCTGACCAATCACCATGCGGAATCCCAAGATGGTGATGACCAATGCTCCCACGATGAACAGCAATGGACGCAACTGGCTCACGAGCAGCTGAGCAAGGCCCACGAATGCTTCGGGTCCGTATCCCAAGCTCGGCATGCCTACTCCTACAGCACCCACGATTTCACTAATGAAACTTGCGTGTGCATTGGCAGGAGCGAGTAAGCCGACCAGTAAGCCGATGAGAGCGAGAAATGCAGAGATCACAGTCCAAAGAGGGTATTTACGACAGCATAGGACAACAGCATGAGTACGAGGGTGACCACGCTCACTTTGATGGCTGTCTTGGCTTGGTCTTTGTAGCTTTCATCCACAGAGATCACGTACAAGATTCCTCCAACAATCACGCCGACGACACACAGCGCACCTACCAGCGTAATGAGGAAGTTTGCGATACCCACGATTTCTCCAATCAGCGGTGCAGTATTTGCACCCGGTGCAGCAGCCGAGACAATCATGCTGGCAAGCAGCACGATACCCACGCCAATGAATCCCACGATCAGGCGGTTGCGGCCTTTTTCCTGTGCTCCGGAATCACCTTGTGATGTGAGAATGCGAAAAGCTTGGATCACAATGTTTACCATGACCACAGTGCCCAGAATGGCACGCATAAATGCAATCACGAGTGCGAGCATCGTGTTCAATGGTGCGGGATTCGCAATGCGCAATCCGTACCCAACGGCAAATGTTTCCACGAGCAGAGCTGCTCCTCCAACAACGATGCAACCCACGATAATGTGAATGATGTTCGTTTTGGCATCACTCACCACACCTTCATCCGAACCTTCTGTGACCATCTTGATGGCATTGAGAATCAGATAGATGCCCGCGATCGCGCCAAACAGGATGTACATCGACGGAATAAACCTCGCCATGAGGAATGTCACCAAGCCTGCAGCGCCTCCACCCGAGTAACACGGAATGAACGCACACACGCTATTGTGAATGGTGATCTCGAACGCGTGCGCTGGCTCTGCCAGAAGAGCAAAAACCAGGGTCCCGATGGCAAGAAATGGCATACGCATAAATCTCACTATTGTAGCAGAAAATAGGGGTTTAGACCATTGTCATATTCAGGCTATCTTCCCACTTCTTGTGATAAATGGAATTGTTAAATGGCTAAATGGTTAACTTGTCGCTTGTGAGCTATACAGCAATGTCACAATTTTTCTTCGTATTTCTTTGTATAAATACTTCTGCAACTTATACTTTCACGTATGCAAACCACATCCTTCGTTTCGTCTCGTCCTGTTGCCATTTCTGCCTCCACCGAGGCACAGGTGTACAGCCTGTTCGCGCTCGCCATGGGGCTCACGCTCCTCGGCATCATCGGAGGCATCATGTTCGCTCCGATTCTTCTGAGCACAGGTGTCTTCATTGCTCTGATGATTGCCACTCTTGCAATCGTGCTTACCTCCAGTTTGTGGATGGAGCGCTATCCGCTGAATTACATTCTCTTCGGAGCGTTTCCGCTGATCTCTGGCATCACCCTCGCGGCAATCTTGCTCTCTGTACTCGCAAGCTATGCCAACGGCGCCAGTATTTTGGTGAATGCTCTTGCAGCCACAGTATGTATGTCCGTAGGCGCTGCGGTCTTCGCGCTTACAACGAAAAAGAGTTTGCTCGGCATGCAGGGGACACTCTTCATGGCGCTCATTGGCTTGGTCATCATGGGTGTGTTGCAACTCATCTTCCCGGGACTGCGCACGGGAGTGACCGAGCTGTTGCTTTCGGGCTTTGGCGTGGTGCTCTTTGCCGTCTTCATCGCCTTCGATATCCAGCGCATTACGGCCCTGGGAAGGGTAGGGGCGAACCCCTTTATGCTGGCACTCTCGCTCTATTTGGACGTGTATAACCTGTTCCTGTACGTCCTGCGCTTTATGCTGGCTATTTCGGGGAATAGAAGGGATTAGGCAACGAATCCGAAGACTCCGAAGAATCCTACGAATCCGAAGATTTGATGGTTTATTTCCTATTCGTCGGAGTCCTTGGATTCGTCGGATTCCTCCAAACTGACCCTTTACTCGTAGGGGTTTTTTGCGTACCCTAGGCGAACTATGGCAAAGCGCCCCACCCCCAAAAAACGAAAGGCCAAGTCCGCTGGGCGGACCCAGCACTCTGTGTATCTTCGCAAGGAGGTAAAGCGCCTGACGAATTTGCGTAATTCCCCATACGCCGCTCCTGTTGGTCCTCGCGACCGTGCTGGTAAAGCGTTGAAGGGCATCAC
>CAZDEA010000025.1:5009-10033 GCA_964504485.1 uncultured Candidatus Peribacteria bacterium
TTCTATGGCTCGTCGCCGTCACCTTTCCCGGATCGCCGTCATGCAGGCACTCTTCGAAAAAGAGAAGCATGCTTCTTGTGATATCGATAGCTCCCTCGCTCGCAATATTGCCGAGCTCGGAGACCTTGATGAGAATTTTGCGAAGGAATTATTGGCCGGTGTCTTGGAACATCACGATGCCATTTGCGAGTCTATTCAATCGCATGCACCGGATTGGCCTTTGGATCGTATGGACCCCATTTCGCGCAGTATTTTGCTGATTGGTGGTGAGGAATTGTTGCATCGCAAAGATGCACCTGGGGCTGTGGTGATGAACGAGGCGATTGATATTGCCAAGGAATACGGCACGCCCGAGAGCGGTAAATTCGTGAACGGCGTCTTGAATGCTGTGGCTCAGGCCATCGGTGCCAAGAAAGCCAACTAGGGGATTCGTCATCTAGCCATCGAGCAAATAGGACTCTAAACTCCTCGCATGTCGCAACCTGCATCGTTCATCGAGCTTGAGAAAGTCATTGGCATGAACTTTCGCAAGAAAGATCTGTTGTTGCAGGCTCTCACGCACCGCAGTGCCGTAAAAGAAAGCCAGGCATATGGTCATAACGAACGCTTGGAGTTCTTGGGCGATGCCGTGTTGGAGCTGGTCACGACCGAGCATCTGTTTCGTATTTCCGGAAAATCCGAAGGAGAGCTCACAAATATGCGCTCAGCACTCGTGCAAGGTGATCACTTATGCGAGGTGGCCAAGGAGTTAAAGCTTGGTGAATACCTGTTCATGAGCCGTGGCGAAGAGGCCAGTGGAGGCCGCGATAAGCAGTCCACGCTCGCGAACGCTGTAGAGGCGCTCATAGGTGCTATCTACATGGATAAGGGCTTGGATGTGGCTCGGAGCTTTATCGAGCGGCATATCTTGCAGCATTTGGACGATCTGCTTGCCCAGGGCAAGCACAGGGACGAAAAGAGCGTCTTCCAAGAAACCGCACAGGACAAAATGAGCATCACGCCGCATTACGAAGTGGTCAGCGAAGAAGGTCCGGATCACGACAAGGTGTTCACCTCGGCCGTGTTCATTGGGGAGCAGAAAATCGCCGAAGGAACCGGCAACAGCAAGCAAAAGGCAGAGCAGGCTGCAGCAAAGGAGGGATTGAAGGTGAAGGGGTGGAAGTAATAGGGTTTGCAGGTACTATTTCCCTCCTATGGCAAAACGGAGAACTTCCCATTCGGAGTCTGTTGAAGACGTATTTTTTGGTCATGGCGCTGCTTACAATCCAAAGAGAGATGGTTCGCTCGAGAAATATTTTGAGACTCATGACGGCCTTTTGGCGTTCTCTCTTTTCCGTGGATTCGATCAATTTGAAATGCTGAGGAAAGAAGGCTGGCTTGGTCCACGCATTACTATTATCCGCTTAATGTGGAATGTGGGGAGAGGGGATGAACATTTCGAGGTCACAGATAATTTCCAATTATTGGGGTTGGAAGCTCAGGCTCACGCTGGTCGGGAAGGAGTGCATGATCCTCAAAAAGTACTAGAAGAAGGCCCCTGCTTTGAGGTGCATAATCCGCTCTTTCCTCATCTGCGACAGCGCCACGAAGAGTTCCTCAAAGAAATACGTGAGCTTGAGGCTCAACAAAAGAGGGCCTGAAGATAAAAGGTTGGAAGTAATTGTACAAAAAATTAGTTCTGTTTTTCTGTGTAACGGCTCAGTTTTTCATGCATTTCATACTGCATACGACTAAGGTCCTGAATGCGTCCAAGCTCCCAATCACTTCTGTGTGCTTCGGGGATAAGCTTGAGACGTGCAAGCTCATCCTCTGGCGATGCAGGCTCAAAAGAAGAGCCGTCATCGGGCAGACCAAAGCCTTCGAAGCGAATGTAGTGACTCATACTTAGCCCATCTTGATCTCGATCTCGACTCCGCTTGGGAGCGAGAGAGACTGCAAAGATTCCACGGACTTGAATGTGGTCTCGCTGAGGTCGATCAAACGGCGGTGTGTGCGCATTTCGAACTGGTCACGAGCGTTCTTGTGGACGAACGTGGAACGGTTGACCGTGAACTTGCGGATGTGGGTTGGCAAAGGGATAGGACCGTGGACCACGGCTCCAGAGCGCTCTGCGGTATCGATGATCTTGGCTGCAGCCTCGTCGAGCACGGTGTGATCGAATGCCGAAAGGCGGATGCGGATGACACCCATCTTTGCTGCTTTCTTCTCGGCTTTTGGCGAAGCACCCTCGGCTGTTGCTGGGGCTGCTTTCTTGGCTAGTACCTTCTTCTCACCTGCGGGAGCAGCAGCTTTTTTAGGAGCGGCTTTCTTTGCGGGGACTTTCTTTGCATTGGCTTCCATAACGGGGAGAAGGGAAGGAACAAGGGGAGAATCGTAGCGGAGAGGAGGTGGGGATGCCACCCCCTCCCGTACGAGTTGAATTACTTAGCGATCTTGGTGACGACGCCTGCACCAACGGTGCGACCACCTTCGCGGATGGCAAAGCGCGTACCTTCTTCGAGAGCGACTGGCTGACCAAGCGTAACAACGAACTTGAGGTTATCACCTGGCATGACCATTTCGACGTTTGCTGGGAGCTCTACGGAACCCGTCACGTCTGTCGTGCGGATGTAGAACTGAGGCTTGTATCCCTTGAAGAAAGGAGTGTGGCGACCACCTTCCTCCTTCGTGAGGATATACACTTCAGCTTCGAAATCTGTGTGAGGCTTGATGGAACCTGGCTTAGCAAGAACCTGACCGCGCTCAATGTCCTCGCGCTCAATACCACGGAGGAGGAGACCAACGTTGTCACCAGCCATACCGCTGTCGAGAAGCTTGTGGAACATTTCCACGCCTGTCACAACAGTCTTCTTGGTGTCGCGGAGACCAACGATTTCAACTTCTTCGTTGATGTTGATCTTACCGGTCTCGATACGACCTGTAGCGACCGTACCACGACCCTTGATGGAGAAGACGTCTTCAACGGACATCAAGAAAGGCTTATCTGTCTCGCGCTTAGGATCAGGGATGTACGTGTCCAAAGCATCAAGGAGTTCCTTGAGCTTGCCGATCTGCTCAGCATCACCTTCGACTGCCTTAAGAGCAGAACCGCGGATGATTGGGGTCTTGTCGCCTGGGAAGTTGTACTTCGTGAGGAGTTCGCGGATTTCGGTTTCCACAAGCTCTACGAGCTCTGGATCCTTCACCATGTCGATCTTGTTCAAGAAGACCACGATGTAAGGAACGTTCACCTGGCGAGCCAAGAGAATGTGTTCGCGGGTCTGTGGCATTGGACCATCAGCTGCGGAACAGACGAGGATTGCTCCGTCCATCTGAGCGGCACCGGTGATCATGTTCTTGACGTAGTCGGCGTGTCCTGGACAGTCGACGTGTGCGTAGTGGCGTGTAGCCGACTCGTACTCGACGTGTGCGGTGTTGATGGTGATACCGCGCTCGCGCTCTTCTGGAGCGTTATCGATATCTGCGTAACCCTTTTTCTCCCCATCTGGTGAGAAGTTCATGGAAAGGGCGGCGGTAAGAGTGGTCTTACCGTGGTCGACGTGTCCGATGGTACCCACGTTGACGTGAGTCTTGGAACGGTCGAACTTCTTCTGATCTGCCATAACGGGGTAGGGAAAAAATGAGAGAAATTTGGAAGCCTGAAGCCCCCAAAGCCAAGAGAGTGTAGGGACTGCAAATACTGCCGTCAACACGAGTTTTCGGGCAAAGCACGATATCCGACTTTTGCCCGTTTTTTACTCCGCGAGCATGCCCTGACTTTGCAGTTCCACCATTTCTTTGTAGATATCGCATGTTTTGAGCAATTCTTCGTGCGGTGCGCAGGCAATGAGCTTCCCTTTTTCGAGTACGGCAATGCGGTCCACCGATCGCACGGTGGAGAGACGATGGGCAATAATCACCGAAGTACGACCCTGGATCAGCTCCTTTATACCTTCCTGTACTTGGCGTTCGGTTACCGAATCCAAAGCACTCGTGGCTTCGTCCAAAATCACGATCTTTGGCTGTTTGAGCATGGCACGAGCAATAGCCAAACGCTGTCTTTGTCCTCCGCTCAACTTGATACCGCGATCACCGATGAGCGTCTCGTACCCGTGCGTGAGTTTTTCGATGAACTCTGCGGCGGCTGCACGGCGTGCTGCTTCTTGGACTTCTTCGAGCGTTGCGTCGGGACGCGCGTAGCGAATGTTATTGAGAATAGAGTCGTTGAACATGATGTTGTCCTGCAGCACCAATCCAATCTGCGCACGCCACCACTTGGGGTCGAGTTCGCGCAGATCCGTTCCATCAATCAGAATTTTCCCGCCCGTCACATCGTAAAAACGATTGAGCAACATGGCCATGGTGGATTTGCCCGCACCGGAGTGACCCACAAACGCCACGTGTTCACCCGGCTTGATGGTCATGGTGATTTCGCGAATGACTTCGCGCGGAACCTGGAGCGCAGCTTCGTCTTCGTCGTGTGCTTCGGTGTGCTTCTCTCCTCTCTCTATAGCGACCTCCCCTTCGTGCGGAATACTTGGTGCAGACACCGGATTTTCGTCTTCTTCATCCTCTGTCTTAAATCTTTTCGTATGCGGACTGTACGCAAAAGAAATGGATTCCAGCGCGATTTCTCCCTTCAGCGAAGAGGGGATTTTGCTCTCTCCCAAGCTCAAAACACTGGGTGGGGTTTGGAGCATTTCTTCGGCGAGTCGTACCTTGCCCACTTGTCTGTTCCACTGAGGCAGAAGACCCGAGAGAATTTCGAACGGCACCAATACGCGGAAGAACGATGCTTGGAAGAAGTAGAGTTCACCCAGGGTGAGCGCATCGCGTACAAAGAGGAGTACACCGATGCTCATCAGCAAAATGCGCGCGAGCAAAAAGAAGTTCACCGACTCAATCACGGCCCAGTGCTTGTTCACTTGCAGCTGACGTCTGCGAGCAGCATTGTTCGCTTTCTGTAATTTTTGTTCTTCACCTTCTTCTTGCGATGCGGATTTGACCGAAACAATGTTCAGCACGGCATCGAATGCGCGTCCCAT
>CAZDEA010000026.1:0-5387 GCA_964504485.1 uncultured Candidatus Peribacteria bacterium
GAGCAGTACTTGCGCGGGAACCAGGAAAAATCCACCTCCTACACCAAAAACACCACTGAGCACGCCAATGAACACGCCAATCAACAGGTGGCTCATCCAGTGACCACCGCCACGAAAATCTGTCGCGCTGGATGTACCGGATGTCCTGAGAAAGAGGCCAACACCGGTGAGAAGAATAAGAAATGCAAAGGCAATGTTTAGTTGTGCCGGATCAAGCAAGCTATTGATGTGCGCCCCGACCATCACAAACACAAATGCTGCCAGCATGATGGTCCACGTGGCATATCCAAAGTACACATTCCGATTGCGAAAGTGCGTGTACGCACCGGACACGCTCGTACAAGTTACGTAACCCAAGCTGGTGCCGATGGCCACATGCACAGGGATGCCCGCGAACACCAAAAGGGGAACCAGAATGAATCCGCCACCTACGCCTAAGAGGCCCGAGAGCACTCCCGTGGCAAATCCTATAATGCAAAATTGGACAAGAAGGAGAGGATCCATGCGGGCACTGTATCAAGTGATGGCGTTATATGTGAATGGCAGGCGCTGGATTACTTTTTCTCAGCTTGTACTTCCTGAAGTGATATTGCTAATACTTGTTGGTTACCTCCTTGATTTTTACCCCAGTGTCTTTCAATCCGAAGAGGAACTTTTTGCTCCACAAGAGCTTTATCAAGAGGAATTAATACACCCATGAAATCATCTTCGTGCTTAACCAAACCTTTAACTGCGATCATCATTTCCTCTCGAGTGACTTGGGCACCCAATCCTCTCTGCTGGAGTAGCTGTAATGCTTTTTTACGTGTCGTGCCTTCTCGCATAGAACTCAAAGCGATAGCAAAAGATTCCATGGCTGGGATGCCTTCAAAATTTTTCGCGCCTGTTGATCCTAATAAAGACAGTAATGCCTTCCTCACAAGAGACACTTCCTGTTCCTGAAGATGGACCGAGGAATTTGCTCCACCTGTTTTGAGCAACAGTTGTTTTGCCAAAGCCACTTCGTCTCCCGAGATTTTATTCAAAACCATAGTTAAATATTATGATCTATTTTATAGATTTGTCTATATCGGCAACCGCTGCTGAATTTATGGAAGATATGGCAGGCGCGGCAGGGATCGAACCTGCGACCCCAGGTTTTGGAGACCTGTGCTCTACCAGCTGAGCTACGCGCCTAGGCGTTTTCATTGTCCATGATCTATTGCCTATTCTCAATTCTTTTTTATCCGTTTCAGCTGTGATACGGTTCTCTGCATGACAACCTTTTCCAAAATAATTGAAGGGCGAGAGTGGAAACTCGAAACAACAAGGGATTTAGATAACGTGCAGTTCTTCACGCAACATCCAGATTTGTGCTGCATTCGCACCGACGAAGGCAGAGAACATCTGAAGACATTGCTCAGCGAGTACCAAGCTGCAGGCTCGCCTCAACTTCAAGAAATAGACAGGGTAAGAGAGCGCATTGAGCAAGCTGTCAGCGTCGAGTTATTTATTGGGCGAGAAAACATGTACTGCCCGCATCCGTAGGCCCTACTTCTTCTTCGCAAACTTCCCCTTACCCCATTTGCTAGGAGGAGCTTCACGCTTCTTTTTGAGCAGCGCTACGGCTTCGTCGAAGGTCATGGTTTCGGGCGCGTACTTCTTACCCAGTGATGCATTCGTTTTGCCGTCGGTCACGTATGGCCCAAAGCGACCTGTCTTAATCTGCACCACTCCGCCCGTCGTGGGATCTACGTCGAACGTCTTGAGGGGCATTGCCGCGGCAGCCTTGCGCTCCTTGGCAGTCGTGAAGAGCTCCACTGCTTTCTCGTACGTGAGCGTGAGCAGGTCTTCGTTGCCAAGACTGACCGATGTCTCGCCGCACTTCATGTAAGGGCCAAATCGTCCGAATGCCGCCACGAGAGGGGAGCCATTCAGCTCGCCCAAGGTCTTGGGGAACGCGAGGAGGGAGAGCGCTTGTTCAAACGTAACATCATCCACAGACATTCCTTTGGGCAACGAAGCGCTCTTCAGCTTGATGCGCTTGGCCTTGGTTTTTTCTTTGGGCTGATCTTCGGGGCGACCCAACTGAACGTACGGACCAAAGCGGCCCGTGCGGGCAACCACAGGCATCTTGGTTTCTGGATCATCACCCAGGATGCGCTCCTTGAGGATGTCCTTCTTGCTCAATTCCTTGGTTTTGAGTTCCACAAGCTCTTTAAAGGGTCCGTAGAAGTGTCCAAGAAAGGCCCCGGACTTCATTTCGCCTTCGGCAATGTTATCGAGCGACTGCTCCATGGTTGCCGTAAATGCGAGGTCGGTGATGTCTGGGAAATGCTCGGTGAGAAGATCTGTCACCGTGAATGCGACGTCCTCGGGGACAAGCTGCTTGCCGTCCTTGCGAATGTATCCGCGCGTGATCACGGTGGAGATGGTTGGTGCGTACGTACTTGGACGACCAATGCCTTCTTCTTCCAGCTTCTTCACCAAACTTGCTTCGGTGTAGCGGGCTGGCGGCTTGGTGAAGTGCTGCTCGGATTTGAGTTCATCGAGCGTGAGTGCATCACCGGCTTTGAGCGGAGGAAGAGTTTTGTCGTCGTCATCCACGTCGTCTTCTTTTTTCACATCGTTCTCGTCGCGGCCTTCCTGGTACACGCGGAAGTATCCATCGAACGTGACCGTCTGACCGGTGGCGCGAAAACCGTATTTTCCTGCTTCGATGTCAGCGCCCACTCTCTTGAGTTCTGCAGCTGGCATCTGGGTCGCCATCGTGCGGTTCCAGATGAGCGTATAGAGCTTCAATTGCTGATGATCGAGCACATCGGCAAGCGAGGCTGGCGTGCGGTTGAGCTCGGTGGGGCGAACGGCTTCGTGAGCCTCCTGTGCGCCCTTGCTCTTGGTTTTGAACTTGCGTGGTTCGCTGAGCACATACTCGCGACCGTACTGTTCTTGGATCACGGTCTTCGCATCTTCCAATGCTTTGTCGCTCAGGTTTACGGAGTCCGTACGCATGTAGGTGATAAGACCCATCATGCCTTCGCCTTTGCCAAGCGAAACACCTTCGTACAATTGCTGTGCGATGACCATCGTCTGCTTTACGGAGTAGCCCAACTTACGCGCTGCTTCCTGCTGCAAGGTGGACGTCGTGAAAGGAGGCGGGGGATTACGCCTGAGTTCCTTCTCTTCGACTTTCGTCACCGCGTAATCGGCTCCTTCGAGATCGCTCAACACCGTTTTCATTTCGGCATCGGTGCCCGGGACGAATTTTTCACCATCTTTTCTCTGCAGTGCAGCAGTGAAAGATTCTTTCTTTCCTGTTTCGAGCTCGGCAAGCAACGACCAGTATTCCACAGGGTTGAAGGCTTTAATCTCGCGTTCGCGATCCACAATGATGCGCACGGCAACCGACTGCACACGACCGGCAGAAAGTCCGCGGTACACCTTCTTCCACAAGAAGGGAGAGAGCGTATAACCCACCAAACGGTCCAATACGCGACGTGCGTGCTGGGCATCCACCAATTTCATATCGATGGTGCGAGGATTCTCTACGGCAGCCTTGATGGCAGATTCGGTGATTTCGTGGAACACGATACGTTTGATGTTCTCGGGTTTTTGCTTGAGCACCTGCGTGAGGTGCCAACCGATAGCTTCTCCTTCGCGGTCTTCATCAGTCGCGATCCACAGATCATCGGCCTCTTTTAATGCGGCCTTCAAACGTTTGACCACGGCCTCCTTTGCTTCGGGCACTTCGTACTCACATTGAAAATCATTATCGGGATCCACTGCCAATGTACTCGAAGGAAGATCGCGCACATGACCCATGCTCGCCTCTACGACGTAATCTTTTCCCAAAAAGCGTTTGATGGTCTTAGCCTTCGTGGGACTTTCGACGATGACGAGGTGTGTACTCATGGAAAAATCGTACGGGACAATGCCAAGGAGACTAGGAATGGAATGATGTTGTGTCAAACAAGTGTGGAAATCTGCTGAGGAGAAAAACGAAAAAAGACGTTCTGTGTAGAGCAGGAACGCCCCCTGACAAAAAGTAGAGAATCTGCTGAAGTAGCCATCTTTGGGGTCGCTCTTTCGCGCTTTCTGGAGCGGGTTACCGTGGTTTTTCGCTCATTTAGAGTAGTCTTTGTATTCAGTGATTTTGGCTTATGAAAGCCATTGTAAAGAAAATATGACTTCTGCAAGCCAAAAACGCTGCTTGGAGCGCCTTGCGACCCGAGTTTGTGGCTTTAGAATGCGAATGTCTTTTACTTCCCTCTTCCTCCCCCGCTTATGTCCAAGCAGGATCTCATTGCGGCCATCGCGGACGCTTCCGGCATCACCAAGCGTGCAGCCGGCGACGCTCTTCAGGCCATCATCAATCTTGTGGTGAAGAACCTCAAGAAGGGTACGCCCGTCACCATCACGGGTTTCGGAACGTTCAAGCTTTCTCACCGTGCTGCTCGCATGGGCGTGAACCCACGCAATCCGAGCCAGAAGATCTCCATCCCAGCGATGAAGGTCCCTTCCTTCAAGGCTGGAAAGACATTGAAGGACGCTGTCCGCTAATAGTTTCGATTGCATATAAAGAAAGCCTCCGTAACCCGGGGGCTTTTTTGTTCCGCAGATGAGCGTGTATCGAAATGCCAGGACTAGCTGAGCCCTAGAGGGATCTGTATGATAGGCACCAATGAACGCCGAGCTGATTACATCAACGCTCAACGAACTCCTCGCGCACTTCGCCTTCAAGGTGGATGGTATTGCGGTAAAGGCAGAAGGGGACATTGTGCGCGTGGACATCGCTTCGCCCGAGGCAAGTCGCATGATCGGTTGGCACGGCGAAACGCTCAACGCTATCCAGAACATCCTCAAGTCCATTCTCCGCACGAAGCAAAAATTGGAGAAGGCTCCATTTATTGTGCTGGATGTCGATGGCTACCGCGCCATCCAAGAAGACAAAGTGAGGAAGATCGCCGAACAAAAGGCCGAGTTTGTACGCAAGACAGGCAACCGCATTGCACTCTCGCCCATGAGCCCATACTTCCGCCGCATTGTGCACACACATGTGAGCACCACGCCCGCGCTCAGTGACCTTACAACCGAGAGCATTGGAGAAGGGGAATACCGCCAGGTTGTGATGCGCTTAAAAGAAGAGAAGAACAAAGAGGCTGCCAGCGAAGAGCTGACCCCCGTGATGAGCGAGGATGATGGCTTGGGGAACCTGGATATTTGAGAACAATGCAATTGATGCAACTGAAGAAGTTGAGGCAATTGAGGATTTTTCATCAATTGCGTTAATTACCTCAATTACCTTAATTGCCTCCAAGCCTCGAGTAATTTTTTCTCCTCTCGTCCAAGTTTTTTTGGAATCTCTACATGTACTTCCACAAAATGATCACCGTGTCTGCTGGAACTAA
>CAZDEA010000026.1:5487-9989 GCA_964504485.1 uncultured Candidatus Peribacteria bacterium
TTTGGAATCTCTACATGTACTTCCACAAAATGATCACCGTGTCTGCTGGAACTAAGTACGGGTAATCCTTTGCCTTTGATTCTCAGGACTGTCCCCGGCTGCGTGCTCTCGGGAACTTTGAGTGTCACCTTGCCGTGCAATGTCTCGACTTCGACTTCGGTACCCAGAATGGCATCGAGCACGTGGACCGTCACATGGCCATGAATATCGGCTCCTTCGCGCGCAAAGCGAGGATCTTTCTCTATGCGCACGTGCACGTACAAATCGCCTGAAGTGGCCTTCCTACGGCCTGCATGGCCTTCCCCGCGTACACGCAAGGTCTGGCCGTTATCGATGCCCGCAGGAATGCGCACCGTGACCGTCGCGCTCTCTTGCACGCGTCCTTCGCCGCTGCATTTTTTGCAGGGCTTCTCGGGAATTTTCCCAGCACCACGGCAGGTAGGACAGAGCATGCGCTGTTGGATGCGTCCAAAGAGCGACTGTGCAATGCGCGTGACTTGGCCGGTGCCACTGCACTCGGGACAGGTTTTCATGTGCGTGCCTTTTTCTGTGCCGTTGCCTGTGCAGTGATCACACGTGATGAACTTTTTTACTTTGAACGTGCGCTCGCTTTCAACAACGACATCCTTCAGCGGCAGAGAAATCTGCACCTCCAAATCGCCGCCTTCTTCTGTCTGCTGCTGCGCGCGTTGCCCGCCAAACAAATCCCCGAACATATCGGCAAATCCACCCATGTCGCCCTGCTGGAATCCGCTGAAATCAAATCCCCCGAATCCTTGTCCGCCTCCAAATCCTCCCTGTGCACCGGCTTCGCCAAACTGATCGTAGCGCTTTCGCTTCTCGGCATCGCCGAGCGTCTCGTACGCTTTGTTCACTTCTTTAAAGCGCTCTTCTTTGGCTTTATCCCCTTTGTGTTTATCGGGGTGGAGCTCTTTACTCATCTTGCGATACGCAGATTTGATATCGTCCTGCGACGCAGATTTGGAAACGCCAAGAATTTCGTAAAAATCGCGAGCCATCGCGCAATATCCTAGGGTCTAAATGAGAGAAAGGGAATAAAGGGTTGAAAGGATTTCCTCTCTCTTTTGTGCCATTTACACCCTTTGAACCCTTTATCTCCTTAACGCTTTGGGCTTCAAAAATTGAGCAAAATGAGCTATAATGTCTAGAAACCAACATGCACCACAAACACACAGGACTCGGCGTACTTTTGGCCCTCATGACCTGGGGTTCCATGGGTCTCTTGGCAAGTGATGAACATGGCTCGCTGCTTTCGCGGGTACTCGAAACCAAAACCACCGAAGTTCCTTGGCGCATCATCACTGCAGAGGAAGTCACCGCAGGAATAGCCGTCCCCACCAACAGCAATGTGGTCTTCACGTTGCCATGGGCCATCAGTCCTTCGGAGGTCATCACGCGTCAGTCGCTTTTAGGGACAGAGAGCTCAACGATTCGTTACTGGGGATACTGCTTGCCCCCAAACAAAGCCGCACTAGAGATCAAAAAAGATACATTACCTGGAAAAATGTTTTTGTCGGAAGCAGAACAAGCTGCACGCCTAAAGGAATGGCGCACCAAACTGCCACAATTCAACGCCTTCAATCCTCCGCCTTCACAAGCAGCTGCAGCATTGCAGAACGTCAAACCTCCTAAAGGAGTCATTCGTAATGAGAAAACGGTCTTCTACCCCGGCGAAACGTGTTACATCACGGTAGGCGGGAAGACGACACTGAACATAGGCGTGGACTTGGATGGTGACGGATTGAACAGCGCACTCGAACGTGCCTTTCGTACGGACCCAGAAAATGCCGACACCGACGCCGACGGTATTCAAGATGGTGTGGAGGTACTTCGCGGGAACACCAATCCATTTGTGACAGATACCGATGGTGATGGAATTCACGATGGAACCGAAGACCGCGATCGCGATGGTCGTCGCGATCCAGGCGAAACAAATCCGCTGAAAAAGGATACGGATGGAGACAAGTTGTGTGACGGCTTGTGTGACTTCGGCAGCTACCAGACCATTTGTGGCACAGGCAGCGGTGCCACGTGCATCGAGGCTCGCGCCACATGGGCGGCAGGTGAAGATAAGAACCTCAACGGCACCCTCGACGATGGCGAAACAGATCCTCTGAATGCGTTCTCGGATGGCACACACCATGATTTGGAGCTGTATTTGGACTGTCGATTTGAGGGCGGAACTGATTGCTAAAAACGCTGTTTTCTCCTATAATACTTTGATGCGTACATCCCTCGTCACCACCGCAGTTCTCTGCCTTCTGCTCACTGCAGTACCGGCATGGGCGCAGGAAGAAGACATTGGCGATGCGCCAACCGTGAGTATCGAAGAAATGCTCCTGCAACAGGCACTCAATGGTGAACGCCACATCGACGGACGCATGTCTCGTCGTATTTTGGAGCTGCAGGAAAAAGAAGCACTGGCAAAACTTGCCGCTGCAGAAGCTGCACTGCTCGCCGCACAGAATCCTCCTGAGGAAGAAGAGGTTCTCTATAGCGCAGCTCCAGATGAAGAGGGAACACCTGTGATCTCTGCTGACGATGGCATTACGGTGACCTCTGGTGGCGAGACGATCACGCTCAGCGCCACAAGCCTGCGCCTGCTTGCACGCTTGCAGAACCGCAGTGGGTATGCGAACCCTGCACTCCATAGCGGTGCTCCATTGGCTCCTACCGGACCGGGAACAATTCTCGCCGTATTTGTGATGGCTCTCGCCGTTGGATTTACGTACTTGAGGGCGTGGATGCTGGAGAAGAAGAACCGCGAGTAAGGACTAGGGAATAGGGCTGGGGCTGGGAATTTTTTCTGTATGCATTTTCCTAATCCTAGCCCCATACCCCAGCCCCACATCCGTTCTCCTCAGGGAAAGATCGGCTATTTGCGTATAGGAAAGCCAAAAGAACCTCCTAGGCGGATGATTGATTACGGAGCTTCGTGGAAGCTTCACCTCTGTCTGCTACGCTCGCTTGGTGACGCCACTTCGATCACTCACCGGGAAAAAATGGTCCGCACCGCAGACCGAAATTGCACCCAACAATGTGGTGGATCATTTGGCGCACGCGCGCGGACTGCTGGGAGATGGATCCATGCCCGACGTACAGACGTTTGCAGAATTTTCGAAAGCACGCGACATGGTGCACGACGCGATTGCACAAAAAAAAGTGATCGGCGTGTTTGGCGACTACGACTGCGATGGCATTACCGGTGTGGCGCAGATCGCACGCATGTTGAAGCGCAGGGGAGTGGAGCCTGTCCTGCGGCTACCGCACAGAAAAGATGAAGGATACGGACTCAAGCCCGCGCACATTGCCGAGCTGAGCAAGCAAGGCGTGCAGCTACTCATCACGGTGGATACGGGCGTGTCGTGCCCCGATGCCATTGATGATGCGCGTGCACGCGGCATGCAGACCATCATCTTGGATCATCACCGCATTCCGGCCGTTCCCGCAAAACCCAATGCCCTGCTGCACCCGATGATCGATATGCAGGGTCACAGTGCCCATCCTTCGGCCTCTGGACTCTGTTTCGCGTTCGTTGCGGCCTATGAGGCATTCGAGGGGAACGACGTGTGGGAGGGCTACGAAGAAGACCTGCTGCTGGGGACACTCGGGACCATCGCGGACTTGGTTCCGCTCTTAGGAGTGAACCGCTCGCTCGTGCGCGCAGGACTTGCCGTGATCCCGCACATCAAAGACCCGCTCTTGGAATTTCTCTCGCGTGCCAACGTGGGCAAAGGTGCCACGGCGCGTGACTTGGCGTTCCGTGTGGCGCCGCGCATCAATGCTGCAGGCCGCATGAGTGATCCCACCATTGCCCTGCGAGGATTACTCGGCGACACACAGGCACTGGCAGAGCTGGACGCACTGAATGTCTCGCGACAGGAATTCGTACACGAGCTCTTGGAAGAATCCCTCTCGTCGATTGATGTGTCGCAGCCACTCATCGCAAGCATGAACGAACGCTACACGCCGGGTGTAGTGGGACTCGTGGCAGGCAAGTTAACCGAGGCACACGGTCGCCCCAGCATGATCGCCACTATAGAAGGGGACATGTGCACGGCATCGCTCAGGAGCATTCCGCAGTACGACATCACTGCAGGACTCACCACGATAGGGGAGTTGTTCGCGAGCTTTGGAGGGCATGCACAAGCCGCAGGATGCACATTTGAGAAAAAGAACTACGAAGCAATCGTTGCCGGGCTCAACACCGATATCCGCAGCAAGTTGAACCCCGAAGACTTGGTACCGGAGTTACAGATTGATGCGCAGTTACACGCAAAGGATGTGACAGCGGCACTGTGCGACGGACTCACCAAGTTAGAACCCTTTGGTCAGAACAATCCCGAGCCGCGTTTTGTCATCTGCAATGCCAAGCTGACCGACCTGAGACTGTGCGGCGCAGAAAAAACGCACGTGCAGTTTCGCATTGGCGCTGTGAAAGCCATTGGCTTTCGCTTGGGGCACGTTGTGCCGAACATGAA
>CAZDEA010000027.1:0-6759 GCA_964504485.1 uncultured Candidatus Peribacteria bacterium
TGCCCGTCATTCATCACACCTTCGCGCCCCTGGGAGACCGTCGTCAGCGGATGATGGCTCTGCGCCTGTCCTACGCGCCGTGGCGCTATAAACGCGGCCCCTCTGTGGATACCCTGCGCCGTACGTTGGAAGAAAAATTCAGCGCAAAAGCATTCCTGTTTGCATCGGGCAGAGAAGGACTCTTGGCGCTGCTCAGAGGTCTCAAAAAAACAGACGCCGACGAGGTGATTATTCAAGGTTACACCTGCGTGGTGTTACCCAATGCCATTCACGCCGCAGGGATGAAGTCTGTGTACGTCGATATTCAACGCAGCACATTGAACCTGGATATGGATGCCGTGCGCGAAGCGATCACACCGCACACACGCGCCATCATTGTGCAGCATACATTTGGCATCCCGGGGCCCGTCGCCGAACTGCGCACACTATGTAACGAGAAAAATATCATGCTCATCGAGGACTGTGCGCACATGATTCCGGATGCCGCAGGACCATCGGAGGTGGGCATGCTCGGAGATTTCGTTCTACTGAGTTTTGGGCGAGACAAAGCCATTTCTGGAGTCGCGGGCGGAGCCATGCTCTCGCGCGATGCCGCCATGAGCAAGAAGCTCCACGAGGCAGAAGCATCTGCAGAGGATTTGCCACTGTGGACTATCACGCGCTTGCTGGAATATCCGCAAATCTATGCCTTGGCGCGCTCGCTCTACGGCGTACTTGGTTGGGGCAAAGTGATCCTGTGGAAAGCAAAGATCTTCAAGTGGTTTGTTCCTATTCTCACCAAAGAAGAACGTGAAGGACACGCCTCCCCCACTCTCCATCGCCTGCCAAACGTGTGTGCGGCACTGGCACTGGATCAGCTGAGACACCTGCACAAGATCAATGACCATCGTCGTTCACTGGTGCAGTTCTATTTGCAGGCAAGTGCCGAACACGGTTGGGCCGTACTCCATGGCATTGGCGGCAATCTGCCGCTGCAGAAGTTCCCCATGTTCATCAAGAATGCCGAGGACGTGCGCCGCTCGCTCAAGCGCAAGAACATTGTCTTGGAAGATGGCTGGAGTAACTGCGTGGTGTGCCCTTCGACGGTACAGCTGAGCAAGACGGGATACACCAAAGGGGCCGACAAAGAAGCGGAGGTTGTATGCGAGGAAATCATCAACCTGCCCACACACCCGGGAATGACGCTAAACCAAGCCAAAAGACTCGTGCGGAAGTTAACCAAGCTCGAAAAAAACCTTGCCCCACACAGAGTGTGAGGCAAGAGGAGTAATCGGTTTAGCTAATCGAAGCCGCAAGGACCCCAGTTGCACTTATCCTTCGTCAACCACCAAGCCCCGTAGTGCGGAAAGAAAAAAATCTTGCACACACCAGCGCGCTTAGGGGTACGACCTGCTCCCGGAGTCTGCTTCGAGAGAAGACTTGCTGCACGAGAACACTCGTGCAAACGCATCTTCAATCTCTCTCGCATTCCGGTGAACCCGAACTGCTGCGCTGCTCGTACGGCGAAGTGCGAACAACTTCCTTCGTGATGCACATGATGATGCGCACACTGGAATCCTTTCCATTGCGACAAAAAGGTTTGGTAGAACCAAATTGCCGTCAGCAGAAGGAACGTGACCGGTGTCCTGGCTCCTTGCTGAACTCCCGCAAAACTCAGACGAAGTGACTGGAACATACTGCAACTCCTCAGCCATATCCGTGGACGCGGGCCTATTCGAAGTGAGACAGGCGCACAGAACATACGTGATGTGCTCCGCACCTGCCTCGCTGTATCTAAACCGATGCTCTGAAAGAGCAAAGAGACTATATACTTCACTTTTTTCATTTGTCTATAAACCCAAGGGCACCCTGTGCAAAAGCAGATTTTGGAGCCAGTTTTCATGATACGATAGCCAGGAATGAACGTATCAGAAGCCAAAGATCCACAGGCATGGGACGCCTTTCTCGCAGAGCAGCCTTACCGGCCGTTTTTGCAGAGCTGGACTATGGGCGAGGTCTACAAAGACATCGGGCAAGAGCCTGTGCGGTTGATTGCAGAAGACCAAGGCAAGATTGTCGCACTGTGTTACGCACACATCGTTCCTGCCAGGCGCGGAAAGCACTTGAGTGTGCCGTACGGCCCCTTGATCAAGGGACAAGGGACAGGTGACAAGGGACAACTTTTGAAAGAGTTTCTTGATGCACTGAAGCACATAGCAAAAGAAAAAAAGTGCTCATTCATTCGACTCAGTCCTTTTTGGCCAGAAACAGATGAGTTGTCACATGTCACATCTCACATGTCCGTTGCAGCTCCGCTGCACCTCCTCGCCGAGCACATCTGGTACCTGCCACTGAGCTCCTCGAACACCTGGGAAAAAGGTGATCAGCAAAAAACAGAAGATGAGCTCTTTAAAAACTTCCGCGCCACGCATCGCAACTTGATTCGCCGAGCAGAGAAAGACGGCGTGACCATCGAGACCTCCAAAGATCCCGTGAGCGACCTTGCACACTTCATTCGTCTGCATGATGAAACACGTAAACGTCACAAATTTACGCCCTACAGTAATGCGTTCTTTAGGGCTCAGGTAAGCCATTTTTCCAAAACCAAGCAGTGTACGGTGTACCTCGCGAAGTATCAGAACCAGGTGATCGCAGCATCGGTGCACATGCATGCCTTCGGCGAGACCAGCTACCACCACGGCGCTTCGGATTCTGCTCATCATAAAATTCCTGCGAGTTATCTGCTCCAGTGGACCGCCATCCAAGATGCACTCAAGCGCGGCGACCACGTGTACAACTTCTGGGGTATTGCTCCGCTCGATGCCGAAGGCAAAGCCAAGCCCGGGCATCCGTTTTCTGGCGTGACACTCTTCAAGACCGGCTTCAGCGGCAATCTACTGAACCTCGCACACTGTATGGATATTCCGGTGTCGAGTGCGTACTGGCTCACGCGTGCGTTTGAGATGGTGCGTAAATGGAAAAGAGGTTTCTGATCCCCTATCCACTCCGCACTCCACGTTCTACACTTCACGCATGCCAAGAATCAGCGACAAATCCACCGAGGAACTTCTGGAGATGATTTTGTATTACATCCAGCGCATGGAAAAGCGCGACAAGTGGCGCACAATCGGCGGCACAGTGCGCTCTATCCTTGGCCTGATCCCCATCATTTTGCTCGTGGTAAGCACGTGGTACCTCTACGAACATGGTGATGACCTCATCAAGAACATCACCCAGATCATGACCCAACAGATGACATCGTTTATGCCTTCGCAGCAGGATATTCAAAACATGCTCAATAGACCCCCTGCACAATAAAACCCGGACCATGGGCCCGGGCGCTTTTACCTATTCATTCTCTAGAGAGGGTTATTTGACGAGCTGAATGATATCTCCCGCCTGCATGCTTGATGTCACTGCGTAGCTCGGCAAGTTGAGCATTTGATCGCGTGTGAACATGGAATCCAATGCAGCACCTACGCCAAACAAATATCCAGCCTCCTGTGCAATGGCCTCTACGCGCTCGTTGGCTCCCCCTTGTGGGTAACTAATGGCGAACACGGGCTTATCGAGTACGTCTTCGAGAAGCTTCCTGCTCTGTTCAATTTCCAGCTTTACCTGAGCCGTAGTGAGGGAGCGCAAATCTTCGCCTGTATGTGCAGCCGACTGGATGTCGAAGCCATTGGCGAGGAGTCGGAGGAGTGTTTTCTGCGTGATACCGGCGATGCCGACGTTACGCGTTTCGATAAAGAGTGTCGCAGGCACGCTTGCCGTGGTGAGCGAATCCGAAACGAGGATCGCATTGGAACGATTGATTCCTTTGACCGCGATGATTGCGTTCTTGCCACTAAACACAAAATCCCTGTTCTGTTGCTGCAGGAGCACTTCGCGGAAGTCCCGGAGTGTCATGAGCTTCACACCGTTCTTGCGCAGCTCCTGAGCCACCTGCACGAGCAACATGGTGCTCTGCACATCCTGGGCATCGAATACAAAGATGGGGAGTGAGTAGCTGTTCTGGCTCACGAGGAACTGTGGTGCAAAAGTCTTGAGGTAATCCATGGATACGTAGCCATCTTTGCCCTGGAACTGCACCTTGGCCCAACCGTCTTTGATTTCGAGCGGCTGCACGAACTGCTTGCCCGGGATCTGGCCCAGCTTCTCTGCCTTTTGATCGGGTGCGGAACGTACGTTCACAAAGGCAAACGACACGAAGTACATCGTGCCAAAGGCTTTCTTCTCGGCTTCCAGTTTTTCCTGTGTCGTAAAGCGTGCGAGATACTTGCTGATGACGTATCCCTCTTTCCCATCCTTCAGTTTGATCTTGGCCCACTCACTATCAACGAACTGCATCATGATGACCTCTTCTCCATTATTGATCGTCGCCACCTGTGCGGACTTCGATGATGCTTCCTTGCGAACGTTCGCAAAGGAATTGATGACCTTGTAGACGTTTGGCTCGCTTGCTCCCCTGCTCACGCGCAAAGCGTCATAGGCATTCTTCTGTGAAAGATCCAACACAATCGGCGTAGATGAAAGAGTCGTTCCCGACATGTTCACAACCGACAACACCACTGGTCCTGCGGAGGACGATGCTCCTGTAACAGAAAGAACTGTCGTTCCCGTACCCTCGGAGGAATCTGACAATTCGCGGAACTTCTCCATGTCCTGCTGCGTAAAGGTGACGTCGTTCAAAGCCTCCTCTGCCGTAGGACCCTTAATGGTCAGATTTTGCCTGCTGCAACCGGCAAAGAGGATGCCGAAGGAAGCAATCAACAAGAAGGCCACAATAGGACCTGCATGAGAATTACTCGAGCGCGACTGTCTGCTTGCAGACTTCGTGGCAACGCGGCGGGCGGGTAAACGACGGGGAGAACGACGGTACATGGGAACGGGAGAAATAGGGGGACTAAAAAATCACATCTGGTCCGGGAGACGCAGCGTGAGGAGTGACGCACCGGTCTTGAGAACCGTTGCGGTCAAAGCCGTGAGTGAAAGGCGAAACTCCCTCGTGTCTCCCTCCGCCTTTAAAATAGGATCTTTGTGGTAGAACAAATTGAACGCCTGGCTGAGCTCGTACAAAAAGTTGGCGAGCTTGTGGGGCATGGCAGTCGAACGTGCATCTTCGAGAACATCAGGAAGTTGCAGCAGGATGCGCAAAACTCCACGCTCGCTCTCGGTGAGCGTTTCGACATTCATCGTGGCCTCGGCTTCGACGTTGATGCCCGACTTGCGCAGCACGGACTGTGCGCGTGCGTGCGTGTACTGCAAGTACGGAGCACTGTTGCCTTCGAAGCTGAGCATTTTGTCCCAATCGAAGATGAGGTTCTGCGTCCTCGTTTGGCTGAGGATGGCGTAGACCAAGGAGCCGACTCCCATCATTTCGGCGAGTTCCTGTGCATCATCTGTCTGGATGGTGTCGCGGTGCTCTTCGATGACCACGCGAGCGCGCTCGACTGCCTCCTCTACTACATGCTCCAACTTCATCACGGTTCCCTTGCGCGTGCTCATGGCTTTATCGGCAAAACTCATGCGACCAAAGAGCACGTTTTCGAAGTGTGGCAGCTGCCAACCGAGCATCTTGCATGTGGCTACCAGCTGCTCAAAATGCAGCTTCTGAGCAATATCAGTGAAGATGAGAATGCTCTGAGGGTTGTAGGTCTCTGAGCGATACTTCATCTGTGCGAGATCGCGTGTGGAGTAGAGCGTTGCGCCGTCTCCTTTCACGATCAAATACGGAGGCATGTTCGTCTCTTCTGGAAACTGCACGATGAGCGATCCGCCTTCTCCTTCGACGAACACTCCTTTCTGCTTTCCCTCGTCGATCACCGACTGCATCTTGTCTTCGTAGAAGCTCTCTCCCAAATCCAAATCGAACGACACCTGCAGACGATCATAAATCCCTGCGAGGGATGCCTTCGTCACATGCACCACGTCCTGCCAAAACGCGCGGAGTGTCTCGTCCCCTGCTTCGAGCTTACGAAATGCCTCCCTGCCCTGTGCTTCCAGCGTGTCGTCGTTTTCCTCTTCCTTGTGGAATTTCACGTACAAATCGAGCAATTCATCCAACGTGCAGCTCTTCACACTCTTGCCGTTGCCCCATTTTTCGAACGCGACGGCCAACTTTCCAAACTGCGTTCCCCAGTCGCCAATGTAGTTCCAGCTGAGCACGTTGAATCCTGCATGCTTGTACAAGTTCACCATGGCCTGACCCAGGACTGTTCCGATGATGTGGTGAATGGCGAGGGGCTTGGCAATGTTTGGCTGTGAGTACTCGATGATCACCGGTGCCTCTTTGCCGCGCTTTACTTTGGGCGTGCAGGCCTCGTGCGATGCGGCGAGCTCGGCAATGAGCGTCTTTGGTGTGAGCCAGACGTTCACGTAACCCGCTCCGGCGATCTCGGCCTTGATGACTTCGGGCAATGCAGAAAGTTCTTTCACCAGTACCTCGGCAATCTCCTGTGGCTTCTTCCCCAAGGCCTTCGCCAACTGCAGTGCGATGGTTGTGGTCGCATCTCCGTGCGAAATGTCTCTCGGGATAATGAACAAAACCTCCTTCGCATCGTGCCCAAAGACGTTTTTTACAACGTCTTTTGCCCGCAAGGAAAGGCTTTGAAACATGGTCGAAATAAGGGGGTCCTGATCAAAACTTCTACTCAGGAAAGTGCGCGAAATGTAGCACCTCTATATACATAGGCGAGGTGAAAACAAAAATTGCTCTTGCATACACTTTGTCCTCATTTCATGAACACAAATTGTGTGCACATTCGTGCACCACCATAT
>CAZDEA010000027.1:6859-9890 GCA_964504485.1 uncultured Candidatus Peribacteria bacterium
GATATGCGTCGTGTTCTCTGCGCTGCTCTCACCGGCACTCTCCTGCTCGCAGGTTGCACAAAAACTGTTGCACCTGCAGACCTGAAACCTGTGACGGCAATGAACGGCCCCGGCATCACCACCATGCTCGCGCTCGAAATCGCTTCGTTCCTCCGCCCCAGTGCCAACTTGGGATTATTCACAGCGCTCTATGTTTCGCAGAGCGGGTTCTACCCGGTGATCGCTTCGTTGAAAGGTATCGCTGCCGAACTGAGTCTGCACACCAGCAAAAATATTGGCTCTGATGATGAGACCTATGCCCTGCTCCAAGAATTCGGCGGACTCCTGCGCACCGATGTTCCCGATCTTCTCAATCGCAGCAGTGATCGTGCACGTACGCTGAACGAATACCTCGCAGGTCTCGAGAACATCACCACACGCAGTACACGAAAAGCAGAGGAAATTGATGGTGCAATTGTGGAATTGAACGCAGAGCAGAAAACGAAAAAGGCTCGTGTGAGCGCCATTCAAAGTACGATTCAAAAAGCACTTCGCGACCGCGACTACGCTGCCGCAGCTGCCGAACAGCAGGGCCTCGGCGAAGCACAGAGCGAACTCTCTGTGGTGGAAACAAAATTGAAAGTCACACGTGATGTCGCCAAGACCTACAAAGACTTGCTCGCGATTTCTGCCAAGCGCAAAACCGCTATCGAAGCCAACCGCGAAGTCATCATCGCAGGCTTGAGCGTGGTGCAACTTCCGGGCATCGAGGACTTGGATATTTTGGAGCGCGGAGGTTCCTCGTACGGCGGCGGAACTGGCGGATCATCGGGATTTTTCAACTTCTGAGGACTCCAAGGAATCTAAAGAAATCGACGAATCTGAGGGAAAGGAGATTTTGACGTATTCGTCGGTGTGACCGGACTCTTCGAATTCTTGTCATGTAAGCCAAAAACAGCCTATTTCTTCCTCGAAGATCGCTCTTCCAAAATCCCCTGTTTTCCGCTATAATTACTTGATTACTCGAAGTCCCAGATCTTGCGATGGAAACACCCAAAAACACTCCGCTTCCGGCCAATGCTCTCCCCAGGCACCCGCTCCTGGATGCCATTGATGATTTGCTTGGTTTGCACGCACGTGCAACGGACGCTTTGAAGGGTGCACAGACCAGCAATGCCGACGCTCTGAGCATGGAAGACCGCGCGGTCATCAAGCAGTACGAGGAAGGCCTCCAGAAGATCTTGGACTTGATCGCTCCAGCAGCCATGGAGGTGAAGAACACCGAGGTTGTGCTGGGTGATCTGCACGCACGCACGCTGTACGTCTACAACTGGCCGAACTACATCTACCCCAACTGGATGAGCGGACTCGTAAACTTTGGTGCGCAGATGGAAGTCAGTCACTTCCTCTACCCCACGACGAACGCTGCCATCATGAAGATGCTCCGCAAGAAAGTTGCCGAGTTGCGTTCGAGCATTCGCATGTTGGAACAGCGCGGTATTGTGCGCGATCCAACTCTCGAAGCAGCCCTCCAGGACGCCGAGGAACTCCGCGATCTCTTGGCCCGTGGCCAGCAGAAGCTCTTCCAGTTTGGCATGTACATCACCATCTACGGTGATAGCGAAGAGAAGCTCAAGAAGCTCCAGACCGATATCGAATCTATCATTGGTGGAAAGCTCGTGCTCACGAAGCCCGCTTTCTTCCAGATGGAACACGCATGGAACTCCACGCTGCCGCTGTGCATGGATGAACTGGAAATCTCGCGCAACATGAACACGTCCCCTATTGCGACCAGCTTCCCGTTCTCCAGCAGCGACCTGACAGACAACCACGGTATCTTGTACGGAATCAACCGCCACAATGATTCACTCGTGATCTTTGATCGCTTCGATATGGCCAACGCGAACTGTAACGTGTTCGCCACATCCGGTGCCGGTAAATCCTTCGCCGTAAAATTGGAAATCCTCCGCTCGCTCATGCTTGGCACAGAGGTGCTGGTGATCGACCCGGAAAACGAATACGTGGAACTGTGCAAGACCGTCGGCGGCTCGTACATCCCCATGTCTCTCCACAGTGATTTCCAGATCAACCCGTTCGACCTGCCCAAGGCCGTCCGCGGTAGCGACACGCAAGTGGGCGAAGAACTGCGCGCTGCTGTCTTGAACCTTCATGGTCTCTTTAAGCTGATGCTCGGCACACTGACCCCAGCCGAAGACGGCATCTTGGATAAGGCCATTTTGGATACCTACGCACTCAAGGGTATTACGTTGCAGACAGAGGATCCTGCGAGCATCGAACCCCCAACATTGCACGACCTCGTCGACGTGTTGGAATCCACCGAAGGCGGCGAGAACATGGCGAAGATCCTCCAGAAGTACACCACGGGTAGCTACGCCGGATTGTTCGACCGTGCCACCAACGTGGAATTGGAAAAGCAGATGGTGGTGTTCCAGATCCGCGACCTGGAAGACCAGCTGCGTCCTATCGCCATTTATATCGTCCTGAACTTCCTGTGGAACCGTGTTCGCGCAGAGCTGAAGAAGCGCTTCTTGGTGATTGATGAAGCCTGGAACCTGATGCAGTACGAAGACAGTGCACGCTTCCTCTTTGGTATTGTGAAGCGCGCTCGCAAGTACTTCCTCGGAATCACCACGATCACGCAGGACGTGGATGACTTCGTAAACTCTCCGTACGGACGACCCATTATTACGAACTCCGCACTGCAGATTCTCCTCAAGCAATCCCCCACTGCCGTCGATAACTTGCAGAAGCTTTTCTACCTCACCGAGGGAGAAAAGTACGTCCTCTTAAACAGCGGCGTAGGTCAGGGAATCTTCTTCGCCGGGAACAAGCACGTCGCCATCCAGATTATCGCCAGCCCAGAAGAGGCTCGCGTGGTGACTACCAAGCCCGAAGAAGTCTTGGCACACCAGGCCGCCGAAAAAGCACAGCGCGATATGGAAGAGCGTGCCAACCAGCCTGTGAGCATGAAGACCGAACCAGCCGCAGCTCCTAGCCCTGCCGTAAGCCCAGTGGCTCCAGAGCCCGTCGC
>CAZDEA010000028.1:0-2982 GCA_964504485.1 uncultured Candidatus Peribacteria bacterium
CTCTTGCGATGGATAAAGCCGGTTACCAGGAGGTCACGCGCGACTTCTTCCGTTTCTGCGGAAAGGTCCAAATGCCCGATGGCTACGTGCTCCACAAATACAACCCCGATGGCTCGCTGGGATCCTCCTGGCACCCTTGGTTTAAAGACGGCGAAGCGCAGTTGCCTATCCAAGAAGATGAGACTGCACTCGTGGTCTATGCCCTGTGGAAGCACTTCCAGAGCGTGAATGACTTTGAGTTCCTACAAGAGATGTTCGAAAAATTTGTGAAGAAGGCAGCAGAGTTCCTCTGTAACTTCCGCGAAGAATCCACCAGTCTACCACTCCCCAGCTATGACCCTTGGGAGGAGCATCGCGGGGTCTTTACCTACACCACGGCCTCTACCATCGCAGGCCTGCACGCAGCCGCAGAGATCTGCCACATCTTGGGCCACCACGCTCACTCCGAGCGCTACCAGACCGCTGCCGATGAAATGAAACAGGCATTGTTCTTCCACTTGTACGACGAAAAACTCGGACGTTTTTACAAGAGGATCAAACGCAAGAACGGCGAGACCATCGAACGGGACGACACCTGCGACGCCAGTATTATGGCTGTGTGGAAGCTGGGTGTTCTCCCTCCTGATGACCCACGCGTGGTCTCGACCATGACGCAGTTGGAGGAACAACTGAAGGTGAAGACCGGAATCGGCGGCTTGGCACGCTACCCGTACGATCACTACCAGGCACTCACAGCACTTTCAGAAACCATCCCAGGCAATCCCTGGATCATTACAACGCTCTGGGCTGCGCAGTGGCACATTGCCAAGGCCAAGACCTTGGAAGACCTGGCGCCCGCCAAGGAAGCGCTCATTTGGGCCAGCAAACGTGCCTCCCCAAGCGGCATCCTTGCCGAGCAGATGCACCCCATTACCGGTGCACCTATTTCTGTAGCGCCTCTCACGTGGAGCCACGCCACATTTGTGGAGACCGTGTTGGATTTCATCCAGAAAGAACAGGAAATCCAAAAATAAGTCTGGGAGGATCCGCGCGCCACGGGGGGTGAAGTGGTAGCCCTGCGCTTTAGCGCATGTCGACGAGACGAGCCGAAGCCTTGGAGGCTCGGCGAGGAGACACAGGGCGTGCGGGAGAGCTATTGGCGCGCGGTGCGCTTTTCTTTGTTACTTTCTTTTGTCGGGTAGACAAAAGAAAGTAAGTACTTGGATGACTTTAGGAAAACTCACTACAATAGGACCCATGAACCGAATCGTAACTTTCATCGTGATGATTGCTCTGGCACCTGTGCTCATGGGAGCTTCGGGCACCACAGCACTCACGACGGGAAGTGGCAGCACCATGACAGGAGTTGTCCTGACCGCAAAAGAAGCCGATACAAGAATTGCCGAACGACAATCGCAGGTGCGCGTGTTCGCAGCGAACATAAAGGAATGGATGCTCATTCGTGCCGCATGGCGCGCCTTTGACGCACAGGAAGAAGCCTCTGCCATGAACGACCGCTCCGTCTGCAGGGCGGACATCCGCCAGGCAAACCGTGAAACCCTCCTGCAAACACAGGTACGTTGCTTCCGCAGAGAAATGAGCACCTGGCGCACAAGACTCCTAAAGCAGGAAACCTTCATCACCCGTACTCCCGGGCTCCCAAACAGCATTACGCAACCTCTCCTGAGCCATAGCCGCGGACTGCGCGAAGCCATTGGCGTGATTATCGTGGCTCTCGATAACAACGTGCTAAAAACCGAGGCACAGCTGGTGGAAGTAAAACGCAATGTGCGCACCAAGTACGGCATGCCCCTGCGCACGGCACTGGAAACCATGCGCAAAACAGAACTGAAGCTGCTCACCCAATGGCTCATCACGATGATCGATGCAACAGACGAAGCCGACACTATTCTCGATCGCAGCTCATGGGATGCCGCTCGCTCGTGCATGAGTGACCTGGAACAATCCAAGAGCACCACGACAGTGGCTGGCCAGACAACGGCCTTACTGGCATGCCTAGATGCTGTGAGCGCAGCACTCACAAAGCAAATTCCTCCCCCACCAGAAACCGGCAGTGGCTCAGTGCATACAGGGACAGGAAGTGCGCTTCCACAAGCCAAATGAGTGAGCCACAGGTGGTTGTGGAACGAACCAAAAACCGTTCCTCCCGGGCATTGGTACGAGATGGAATCATCGTCATACGTTTGGCGAGGCGCTTGAGCGAGACCGAGGAACGGCATCATATTCAGTGGCTGCTGCAAAAAATGGCACCTATCTATGAGCGTGAACAAAAGCGCGTCTCCATTGATCCGTTCCGTCCTCTGCTGAGTGGCGCAGAGCACCTGGAACTGACTACGAACCTTGGGCACACTTGGAACTTTGTACTCACGCCTTCGTCGAGGGCCACGGTGAAAGTTTCAGGGAACACTGTGGCACTAGGAGTGCCTTCAAAACTGAATGGTAAACGCCTGCACCGCCACCTATGGAAGGTCCTCACCAGGTTATGCGCACAGGACATGGAAGAATTTGTGTACCGATGTAACAGACAGACATTTGCTGAGCGTATTGCAGGGGTAAAAGTGCGTCCCATGAGTTCGCAATGGGGCAGCTGCTCTTCCAAAGGAGTCATCACTCTCAATCCCGCGCTCTTGTGTGTGCCCTTGGAACTTTTTGAGTACGTGGTGATCCACGAACTCGCGCACATCCAGCACAAGAACCACTCCGTGCGATTTTGGAGTACTGTTTCGGAGCACTGTGACAACTTTACTGAACGCAAAAAAAATCTGAACCAGAAGCGGATAATCAAGCTTTAGATGTTGTAATATGCTGTCAAGTTTGAAAACGGAGAAGACTGAAACGACTAAGAAGACTAAAAGGATCGACGTGCTTCTTTTCAGTCTTTTCCGTCCTTTTTGTCTTTTCAGTCCCGGCTCAAAAACGTCGCCCCAGCCTCCTCACACAACTGTCCTAGAAGAAATACCGGCAACCCCACGACACTCGTCC
>CAZDEA010000028.1:3082-6549 GCA_964504485.1 uncultured Candidatus Peribacteria bacterium
GCCTCCTCACACAACTGTCCTAGAAGAAATACCGGCAACCCCACGACACTCGTCCAATCCCCTTCGATATTTTCGATCATCAACTGTCCCTGACCATCAATTTGGAATGATCCCGAACGATCACGCCATTGATCGGTGTGCATCCACCACTCTATGTCTTTCTCGGAGAGTGTTTTGAACGTCACGCGACTGGAAGAGAGTCCGCTGAAGACGCTTCCCTGTGGATCGATGAGCACCAATGCAGAGTGCACAAGGGATGTACGACCCGACTGCAGCTTGATCATGGCCCGAGCCCCATTTGCATCAGCTGGCTTCTCCAAAAGATCTCCATCAGCAGACTCCACGAGCGTGTCGCAGCCGATGATCCAACAACCTGGGTGACGAGCAGCAACTTCCTGTGCCTTCATGAGTGCCAACTCTTGGGAGCGCTTTGCAGGAGAGAGTTCGGGGTGGGCAGGCTCGTGCACATTACTGGGAATCACCTCAAAAATAAGACCAAGGCCCTCGAGAAGAGTCTTACGTTGTGGGCTAGCCGAAGCGAGAATCAGACGATCCATACTGATTACAGGCCAGTGGCCTTTCGGACCTTCTCCATCGTCTTTGCTGCCACGGCACTCGCACGCTTGGCCCCGTCTTCGAGGATCTCTTTCACATTCCCCTTCTTTGCCAGTTCCTCACGGCGTGCGCGCATGGGTGCGAAGTGATCCATGTACGTGGCAAGGAGCTTCTTTTTGGCATCGCCGTAACCTATGCCCGTGCGGTATTCGTCGGCGAGTGCTTTCTGTTCGTTGGCATCGAGGAACAACTTGTGAATCTGATACACAATGCAGCTCTCGGGATCCTTAGGTTCGCTCGGGGCCTTGGAATCGGTCACGATACCCATGATTGCTTTGGAGATAGCCTTCTCTTCGCCGAAGAGCGGGATGGTATTGCCGTAACTCTTGCTCATCTTCTGGCCATCGGTGCCAGGAACGACCGCCACTTCTTCGTGAATCACGGGCTCTGGCACTACGAGCGTTTCGCCAAAAGCGTTGTTGAACTTGATGGCGATATCGCGTGTCATTTCTAGGTGCTGCTTTTGATCCTTCCCCACCGGAACGTGCGTAGCATCGTACAAAAGAATGTCTGCTGCCATGAGTACCGGATACGTAAACAGCCCCACGCTCGGAGCAACGCCCTTCTCTACCTTGTCTTTGTAGCTCACTGCGCGCTCCAGTAATCCCATCGGCGAAACCGTCGAGAGAATCCATGCCAACTCGCTGTGCTCGGGAACATGGGACTGATACCAAATAACCACTTTGGCGGGATCAAACCCACAGGCGAGAAAATCCAATGCGGCATCGGTGCGTAATTGCTGCAATGCTTTGGGATCTTGGACGGTCGTGAGGGCGTGTAAGTCTGCAATAAAGTAAAAGCTCTCCTTGGCCTTGCTGACCAAATCCAAGTTGGGCTTCATGGAACCAAAGTAATTGCCCAAGTGCAGGGCGCCCGATGGTTGAACTCCAGAGAGGACTCGCATGTGTCGAAGTGTATAACGCAGAACGCCGAGTGCCTAGTCAGCTGTTAGGCAGTCTGGAGCTTCTTGAGGCACTCCAGGAACATCCCGGGCAGCGGGGCCTCAGCGGTCACGCGCGCACCGGTGATGGGATGTGGAAAGCTGACCACGGATGCATGCAAAAAGAAGTACCGGTACTTGAGCCGACGATGCAATTCGCGGTTGGTCTTGGCGATGCCGTATTCTTCATCCAGTACCAGCGGGTGCCCGATCATGGCGAAGTGTTTGCGAATCTGATGATGGCGGCCGGTCTCGATGGTCGCCTCTACATGCGTGGCTCCTTTGTAGGCTTTGATGACACGATAGGAAGTTTTTGCAGGGATTTCTTCTTTGGTTTCGCGCGAAGGAAGCGTCTTTTCTATAACGCCTTTTCCGGATAATCCGCCCACCACAATGGCCTGATAGCGTTTTTCCCAGCCTTCGAAATTGCTCTGGAGGATGGCCTGCAGCACCTCGCGCGATTTCGCAAAAACCACAGCGCCAGAGGTTTCGAAATCCAAGCGATGCACGGTCTGCAATCCTGTGTACTGTTTTTTGAGAAAATCCAAGAGTGGAAGTTTTTCCATCTTGCCTTTGCCGGCCACCACCAATTCGCGCGGAAGTTTATTCACGATCAACAGGTGTTCGTCTTCGAAGAGGATGCGATCCTTGGCAATGGGCATATGCCCAAGTATGAAGTGCAAGGGTCAAGGTGCAAGGTGCAAATTTCGATGATTTTCTTTGCACTTAGCCCTTTGCCCTTTGCACATTATCTGTAGGATAAAGCCTCTGGAAGCAGGGTTTCACTGTTCACAATTTCGCTAAAATATGGTACAATATCAAGCACAACAACCGATATCACTTCCCGCTACCACGCTCGCCGTGGACGACCCCATGCGCATCCTTCTGTATAACGTTGGGTATTGCACAGAGCTGAATGGCTCATGGTTTGATTATCTCGTGCGTTCGTACCGCTACTTGTACACGCCACGCCGCGTGAAGAGCAGCGCAGTACATTCGCTTGCCCGTATGGTGGAGGCACATAACCCCGACGTGTGTTGCTTTGTGGAGATCCACAAGAACATGAAGGAGTTGCCGCATTTTTCTGCCTATGCCGAATACGACATCGAAAATAAATACGGTATGACCAGCATGCTGCGTCGCATGCCGTACTTCCGCAAAAACTGTAACGGATTCTTCTCGCGTAAGCCTTTGGAATTCCGCAAGCACTGGCTGAAAAACGGCTCTAAGAAACTGATTTATGAAATCGATTTAGCGAAGGATACCAAACTCCTCTTTGCTCACCTTTCGCTAAGAGCAAAAACTCGCCGTAAGCAATTCCAAGATTTAAAGAAGTGGGTGAAGAAACATGAGCGCGTGATCCTCTGTGGAGACTTCAACACCTTCCGTGGCGAAGAAGATCTGGAACAGTTCGCACGTGATTGCAACCTGCGCATCTTCACACCCAAGACACGCGGAACGTTCCCTGCCAAGAAGCCACGCAAGTCCATCGACCTGTTCTTGTGCTCCATGAATATCGACATGAAGAACATCGAAGTCTTGGACCATGTACGTGCCTCCGATCACCTGCCGGTGCTGGTGGAGATGAAACTTTGACCTCTTGAAGAATCCGACGAGTCCGAGGAATCCTAAGAATCCGAGGAGCTATTTCTTCGTCGGAGTCGTCGGAGTCGTTGGATTCCTATTGCTGTGCTCAAATACTCAAATTACCAATTTATCACGTTTTATGATATAATGAGTGGATGTCGTCGAACCCAAAATCGAAGGCGCAGAAGCAGAAAGAGCCCAAGGCACCTCATCCTATGGAGAGCGTGCAGGCGAATGGGAAAGTGATTTTGATTGTGGAAGATGAAGAGGCCATGGGTCGTGTGCTCTGCCAAAAATTTGAGCGACAGGGATTTGCTGCCGTACG
>CAZDEA010000028.1:6649-9396 GCA_964504485.1 uncultured Candidatus Peribacteria bacterium
AGACGGTTTTGGCAAAGGCCTCTACAACAGCCAAGATATCCGGCTGCTGGGATGCGTAGGCAATGTACGAGACATCCGTTGCAGACGTCCCACGGAGACCGCGAGCCACTGCATGGGCCTGATACAACCCCCATGGTTGCGGCCCAGAAACGGCCACCACTCGCTGAATGTGTCTGGGCTGAGCATTGGCCCACAGGCGCACACAATCGTATGTACCTGCCTTGGGATCTTTGTGAATGCTGATGTGATAACTCGCATCAAACAACACCTGCGAACGCTCGTGGAGCATACGGTACAAGGACTCCATAAGTTCGGCTTCCGTTGTAGGTTGCTTCCCGGGAATGGAACTCTCGAGCTTGAAGCGCGAACCCAACAAACCATTCGGAAACTCACGGATGATGTTGAGCTCCTCAGGCTCCAGTAACCGATTGCTGGTGATGAGATGCACGGGACCGATGGGCTTCAGCTTTGGGTATTTGATGCAGCGCATTAGCACGTCAATCCTGTGGAGGATCGCTGTTACTTTTGCACCAAGCAGCAACACCGTCGCTTCGCCACCTGTGCCCATCTCTTCATTGAGCAATCCAAGGAATTCAAAATACGGAACCAGTTCCCCGGTCAGCTCCCTCAGACGTTGTTGTTCGTGTTGGCCCAACTGTCGGGCCTTGAACATCAGCTTGTCCTGCAAAAGTGCATTCGCATCGGCTATGCCTGTTGGCACGCGACCTGTGAGCATGCGCACAATCTGTGCAAACTCGTATCTCACCTTACCGCTACCGTCGCTGTGAAAAAACGAAGTGGGAAATTTCACGGCAAACCTCCTTCATAGGGTTTAGAGAATTGCGAAACGATCCACATGAGTAATATACAATATTTTTGTTATTTTACAATGGTGGACGATCTCGGAATCGAACCGAGGACCTTTCGAATGTGAATCGAACGCTCTAACCAGCTGAGCTAATCGTCCATATGTGAATGCTGGATGACTCTAACCATCAGCCTAGGCTGATAATCGTCCAGGGACTGACAGTATAGGGGCGGATCAAAGTGCGAGCAACGATCAGGTACACTCCTTCCTATGAAGCGCTTGATCATCAACGCCGACGATTTGGGGGTAAATACCCAGCGCACCCATGGCATCTTTATCTGTGCAGAAGAAGGTGTCGTGACCAACTGTTCGCTCCTCCCAAACTTTGCCGATAGCAACACGGCGGCAAAGCACGCACGGGAACGCGAGGTGAATTGCGGGTTGCACCTGAACTTCACCGAGGGTGCGCCACTGAGCAAACAAGAGGACATCCGCACATTGCTCACGCCTGATGGATTCTTTTTAGGGCGCGAGACCTTCCAGCGCATGCTCCACGCCGGAGACATTCAGCGCGAGCACATGGAGCGCGAAGCGCGTGCGCAGGTGGAATGGATCTTTGATCACTACGGATCGCCCACGCACTTGGATAGCCACCACAACATCCACATTCAACCCGCCGTGATTCCCCTGCTGATCACCATCATGGATCGCTACGGCATTGGACTTACGCGCATTACCCGCGAATACTTCGACCCGCCTTTTGAGGTCTCTGATGCGCAAAAAGAGTACGTGGCAACGGTGACTGCGCAGGCCGAAGAAGCGTTTAAGCTCTACAGCGCCAGTGGTATTCGAAGCACGGATCACTTCCGCGGATTACTCCTGGGCGGCAACGCATCCCTAAAAAACCTGCGACATATTCTCGCAAAATTACCCGAGGGAACCACAGAGCTGATGGTGCATCCAGGAAGTCCCCTGCCCTATGGGCTTCCATTTGATATTGATCCGCAACGACAAACTGAGCTGCGCATGCTCATCGACGAAAGCATTCCCGAACTCATGAAATCTCTGAAGATTGAACTGGTGTCGTACAGAGATCTGGCCTAATTAGGGCATCACCACAAACTCTGGATCCACCGTCAGGCGGCTTTCTTCGGGGAGCATCTGGCCCTGGTACTTGCTGAATGGCTTCTTGTTGTAGGGCGTCTCTGCGGGGCTGCTCATTTGCTCAAAGGCCAACTGGCAGATGCGCATTCCTGGGTACAAGGCCACAGGCATGCGGTTGAGGTTACTGATTTCGAGTGTGATGGTGCCGTAGAAGCCTGGGTCTACGAACCCTGCCGTGGAGTGCACGATGATACCCAAGCGACCAAGCGAGCTGCGTCCTTCTACGCGCACCACCAGATCATCGGGAACGGTGATGATTTCTTCGGTCACACCCAGGACGAACTCTCCTGGCTGCACAATGAAGGCTTCTCCCTCGGGGATGGTGATCAGGCGCGTGCGCCCGGCGAAGGTCTCTGGATGACGAGGATCAAGGATGGCGAACTGACTGTGCTCGTACAGCTTAAAGGTGGTTCCCAAGTGCAAATCCATGCTGCTGGCATGAATGTGCTGGAAGACCTCGCCACGTGTGCTTTCGAGCTTCACACGGCCCGTTTCGATAGCCCTTTTGATGTCGCGATCAGACAAAATCATATGCACAGACCTTAAAGACAAAAGATGGATCACACAAGAACCGTCGAACAACAGAACTGCACAAAAAAGACGCCAACCCTATTGCGACCAAGGCTACGAACCGTACAATCTCCAGTCACATGAGCAGTGCAACACTCGACACCGACGTGCAGGACAAACCGCAAGACGAAGCGGATGTTCGGCAGAAAGAAATGGAGGCTGTGCGCCACCTAGCTGCGCGTGATCAAATTCGTGCGGAATGCAG
>CAZDEA010000029.1:0-9092 GCA_964504485.1 uncultured Candidatus Peribacteria bacterium
GTGGCATCCCACGAAACAGTCTGGCCGTCTCCATCACAATCACTGTTCAAGCCAAAGCCGCGGATGATGCTACCCGAGAGCGTGGCACCTCCTTCTATAAGCACGTTTCCACTGCTCGAAAGCCCCGTGGTGTTGATCGTGGCATTTGTGCGAAGCACGTTCGCAGCCGAACGCCAGAGACGAGTGTCGAACGTCAGGCCGGTACCAAAGCTGATGTGTGGTGCGGCACTTGTTCCACGTGCGCCAATTTGCAGAGCCCCGGTGTTGCTGATGATGGAGACTGCTGCTGAGCCCGATGCTGACATGCTCGTATTCGTGAATGTGCTGGGTCCTTGCGATTGCACGCCGCGACCAACGTTCAATCCTCCCACGATATTGGCATTGAGTGTGGTGAGGTTGCTGCGGACAGAAATGGAGGTGGCCTCGATACCACCGGCTTCCACCTGTTGCAGATATGCTCCGCCGAGATCGACAACGTAGATCACCTGGCTGCCTGTCAGATATGCATAGCGACCGACAATCGTGATGTAGCCTACGGATCCTCCAATGCTGAGACTTCCTACCCGTACCGGGCGTACCGGATTACTCACATCGATTGCGTAGAGCGTGTTTAAGGTGTTGTCGACGACGTATGCGATGTTTCCTTGTACAGCGACGTCATTGATCAAAGTTCCCAGTGCGAAGTTCACGCGGACCACGGGACTTGCGGGATCAAAGGCATCGAAGATTTGCAGCACGGCATTGTCGAATCCTGCGACGTACGCGGTGCGCCCCTGTACGGCGATACCCGCCATGTACAGGCCGGGGTTACTGGCAGTGCCCACGATCGAAATATTTGCTGGGTCACGGATGTTCACGATGCGCGAAGAATATTTCGCAGAGACGTAGAGGAAATCACCCTGAATATCCATTTCGCCGAAGCTCGTATCTGCGGAGTACAGCGTGCTCACGCGCACCGGTCGTGCGGGGTTACCAATATCCATCACATCGATGTAGTCACCACCAGAGAGGTAGGCATAGCGACCTTGGATGGCGATACGCGCGCGAGAAGCTGTCGTGGATCCTGAGCCAACGCGAATGGGGCTTGCAGGATTGCTGATATCGATCACATTGAGCGTGTTCTGGTTTTGAATCACGTACGCGTAATGCCCTGCAACCTTCACATAGGTCGCACCTCCGGCAATAGCGAGCGTGCTCGCAACTGTGGGAGCATTGGGATTGGTGAAGTCGATTGTTTTGAGCGTATTCGATTCAATCGTGTAGCCGTACCGACCCTGAATTTGCAATTCGGTTGGACTTCCCGCGAAGCCACCGAGCGTGCCTGTGATACGACTGGGAAGACGTGAAGCAATATGTAGTTGAGCGAAGCTGGCGCCTGTGCCGCTCTTGGCAGCTCCTGTACCCAATAGGATGGTGCCGAATTTCAGATCGGTGCTGATCAGAGGAGCGACGCCCGCACCCGTGCCGGTAATGCGCAGTTGCGCACCCGAAAGCGTTCCTGTTGCACGCACATCACCTGTCACGCGAATGCTGGAACTGAATTCAAACCGTGCATTGGTGACGCTGTACGTCAGTTTGGTACTGGATGATCCAAAGCGCAGTTCGCGGTCGCTCGTGCCATCACCATCATCAATCTGGTCGAAGGATTCTGTATTTACGAGCAATGTTGGTTGACCGTTCTCTGCTCCCAACACAAATGGCGCGTGTAAAAAGCCATAGATGAGCAACAGCATCGCAAGTACAAGACGTGCAAGAGCAAATACAGATGGCCTACTGCGTGTGTGTTGTTTATGCATGAATTTCTCACCAGTATACCAAAAAAAGGCAGAGTGATCTCCTCTAGGGCATTGCACGAAACGTACAAATACCGTGTAGATATACTGTTATAGTTTTGTATGCAGATATTTTGGCTTCTATTAGGGCTTATTCGTAATTTTAGATAAGCGTTATTTTCCAAATACTCTCGTGTCTATCCACTCTGCGAGTGCAGATTTGGTCGATGTGTAGCCACGCAGCTCACTTTTAGCTCCTGTGTGCATGCCCAAGTGCAAGTGCGCACGCTCGAAGTCTGTCTCTGCACTGTTGCCTTTCCCAAGTCTGCCGAGTGCTTGGCCCGTCACCACGAGTTGATTCTGTTTCACACGCAAGGCACTCACGGCCAGGTGACCGTAGACCACACTCACGTCACTTCCGTTTTGCGTGCAACGCTGCGTGACTGCTCCGCCATAGCCACTCACTTTCCCGGCACTCAAGATCATCCCATCGCAAATCGCAGTGACTTCAAATCCCAACGGATCCTCACCAGTCTTCAGTTCAAAATCATTACCTGTATGAAATCCACGAAAACGTTCCGGGCTCACGGGGGATTTTTCTGGACTCACTTCCAAGCCAAAGGGTTTCTTGGTGATGCGCGTCTTGCTCAAAAGACTCACGCTGTCCGCTGCCAGATGTCGCTTGAGAAATGCAGCAGAAGTTTCCATAAAATTCGTATGACGCGTACCGAACTCATGTCCTTCACCTTCGTACTCCACATAGGTGAATTCTTTCTGGAGTGTGGTCATGCGTTTGGCGAGATCTTTCGACCAGTCCAGCGGGACATCTTTGTCGTTTGTACCGTGGAAAAGCAGAACAGGAGCCGTGATGTTTTTCAGTAATGGCTGCGAAGAAAGCGCATCCCAAGCCTTCTTGTTCAGCTCGCGGGTTCCCAGGAGTGTTGTGGTTCGGTCGTCCTCTTCGCGCTCTGCCCTCCAGCGCATAAAATTCTCCCACGCATCGGCATGCACGGGTGCGTACAAAATCGCCGCATCAAAGAGTTCCGGGTACGCCGTGAGAATGTTCAGTGCGAGTCCGCCTCCCATGGAGTGGCCGATGATTCCCACGCGGTTGGTGTTCACGCGGTCCAGCTTTGCCGCCTTGATGGCGCTGAGCGCATTCACGACATCCATGCTGTATTCCAAGCTCGCGTCGTAGGCCTTGCGTGTATCTGGGCTTTTATCCGATGCAGCATGTCCGCGGTAGTCGCTGTGGAACACCGCAAAACCACGACGTGCGAGGTAGTCCTCTTCGCGTTTTAACCCACGACCTTGCGTGTATACCTTTGGGTCAATGTATCCGTGGTTCGAGAGCACGAGCGGGTAGGAGCCAGGTGCATTCGGTATCAGCATCACGCCGGTGATCAGGAGTCCGTTGCTCAGGTACGTGGCGTTGTATTTGGTGTAGATCGTATTTTTCTCTACCTGTGTGAGCTTCAAATCCTTTCCCTCTAGGCGCATGTTGCCGAAATACGCCACAGAAAGTTGAGAGGGGACTTGCTCGAGGGGTTTCTGTGCAGCCACGCTCGAACGAGATTGTGCTCTGCTTGATGCTGCAGCGGTTCCTTGGGAATTCGAAATGGGCGCCGCGGAACATGAGGACACGAGCAGTGCAGTGATGAGAAGAATGCTCCAATACATAGTCTGGTTAGTGTACTACGTTGGCTCTGCGTCTGTGAGTAAATACGTGATTATTCTGTGACGATTACGACGCCCACCATCGTGGGATGGAATCCGCAGTGATACGTGTAGGTCCCGACGGTATTGAATGTGTACGAGTATGTTTCTCCGTGCATGAGCGCTTCGCTATCCGGACCGCCGTCATCACCTTCGATGCTGTGCTGCAACGTCCCGTCATTGATCCACGTAACCATGCTGCCCTTCGTGACTGTCACAGAAGTTGCTTGGAATCCCACGTCGTCAATAGAGACGACAACGTTCGCATCGGCAGTAGACGAGTTTGCACTCGAGAGTGCGGCAGAAGAAGAGAAAGAAGCTCCTGAGTCATTGCCTGTCATCGCTGTGCATCCGGCAATGGAAGCGGTAATAGTGAAGAGCGCCGTAATGAAAAACGTGGGAATGTATTTCTTCATGAAAACGTAGGGAACACACAAGGAGACGTGGAAGGAGGTACGTTATTACTTGAGTTTGTATAAGTGAAATAATGCCACACCTGCAAAGGAGCACTTTTCTGCTTCAGGTTGTTACTTTCTTTGTCTACGGACGAGGCCTCTCCCCAACCCCTCTCCCAGGGAATACTGGCACCTCTGAGAATTTTTGTAGTAGTTCAATAATCAGAGATAGGGAGAGGGGCTTTTTTAAAAAAGAATCCCCTCTCCTTTTATCTGTACTAATGTTGATCTTGAAAGAGCCTCCATATTCTAGGTATGAAGTAGGAGAGGGGTTGGGGAGAGGCCTTACGGCAGCAGTTTTTCTATCACTGTGTCATCCGTCATCATGATGCGTGGCAACTTGAACATGTCATCATGCACTGTTGCAGGGCGAGGATCCATGATGCTTCCGGTGACGTATCCTGCAGCTCGCGTGCGCTCGCGCACGGTTTTGTTTTGCGCAGTGGATGGATAGGCAATGTGCCGTACAGGCTTCCCCGTGAGATCTTCCAAAACTTTTTTACTACCGAGTAATTCCTCGTCGAGTCGCTTGAGACTCAAATTCGTCATGGTCGCATGGTCAAGCGTGTGCGACTGGATATCCATACCACGCATGGACATATCTTTTGTTTTTTCGGCATCGACGACTCCCTTCAAGCTCAATCGGTTTGTGACTTGGTAGAACACGCCGATCATTTTGTACTTTTCCATAATGGGCAGTGCAACGTCGTACTGACTGAGGTTGTTATCATCGAACGTGATCACAATGGGCTTGGGAGGGGATTGCTGTTCACCTTTGAAAATAGCTGCGAGGGTATCGAGTGTGATGGTCGTGTACCCGTGTTCACTGATCCATTTCATGTGCTTCTCGAAGGTCTCCGGACTCACCGTCATTTTCCAGCTCCAAGTGGCTTTGCTCCAACCCTCTTGCTTGCGAATGTGATGGTAGACGAGGATGGGAATTTTGAGTTCCGAGAGCGGCACATCCGACACAGGCTGCACCACGGGACTGTTGGCGGGCTTGGGTTTAAAGCGCTTGAAAAGAGAGGTAGCAGAGGTGGAAGAAGCTGCCGAAGTGACAGACGTGCTTGTCGTCGCAACTTCGCGTGCTTCGCCCGTGGGTCCGCAGGCAGCGAGCAGTGCTCCGGTGATAATCAAGGTGAGGATGGTTTTGTGCATGGGCAAAGCATACACCTCACCTCCTGACCCCCTCTCCCAACATGCGTAAGAAGTATTGCGAGAAATCTTTCTTCTACGCGTAGTGTGATCTGGGAGAGGGGGAAGCTCCGTCGCGGAGCGGGGGAGAGGTGTATGCTGTCTGGTACTTCATGGAATTCGCTCATCCATTTTCGTTCGTCGGGTTGTGGCTGTTCGCGTTGGTACTGGCCGCATGTACCGCACTGATGGAAATCCAAATAGAAGGAGGCAACGGATGGGCGGGGTGTTTGCCTTCGTGGCGTTTTGCTCCCGCGTGGATGCGAAATTTTTTGAACGGGAAAGATCTCACGGGTTATCACCTGTATTTAAACCTGCACATGTTGGCGCTCTTTCACTTTCCCATATTCTTTGTGCCGTGGTCGCCGTTCTTGGAACTGACGATTCTCTCCACCTATTTTGCCTGCTTGATTGTGGAAGATTTTCTGTGGTTCGTTCTCAATCCGCACTTCGGCTGGACTTCGTTTGGAAAAGGAAAGGTCTCTTGGTACACACAGTGGATGGGAGGATTCCCCATCGATTATTATTTTTGGCTGCTGCTTAGTGCCATCTGTGCGTTTGCACGCGGTGCTCTGCCCGATGCCATCGGCGCCCCCTCGCTCACCGGTCTCGTGTTGCCGGTACAGCATGTGATCGGGTGGCTCACGGGATTCTTCTGCGTCCTTGTGGCCCTCGTTGTCATCATCGCGATTGTCACACCGCGCATTGTGCGGTTCCTGTCGCAGGACACGTTGCCACACCCGGGTCACCCGGGCATTTGCACCAGTTGCTCTGTAGAACTGCCGAAAAAGGTGGTTCAGGCGTTCGAAAAGCCTCTCTAGAGGGAGCCAATTTTTGGCTCTGGTATGGGCTATCCTCCCTCTCCGGTGTGAGAATTTGGACGCGGCCAGAAACACGGCGTAGCGTCGACGTATGCTCGCTGCCCCCGATGTTTTGCAGCACGAGGAGATTGCTCCGCCCACCCCGGAGCAGGCAACGACAGGTCTCTTGGATTACTTGCGTAGGAGTACGGTTCTTCCTATTGCTGCTTCACTGAGCATGCTCGTGGCGAGTGCGGGTGCCGATGAGAAAAAGTCTTCCGCACAAACCCCACAAGCAACAATGGAGATGAAGAAAAAAGAGATGGCAGATTTTTCTGTGCCAACACTCGTAGAACTCACGGGCGCAAACGACTGGGCTTCGCGCGCTGCAGCAGCAGAGGTATTGCGCGATCGCACTGAGCGCGAGATGCAACGTACCAAGAAGCCTCTCGAGTGGAAAAACGAACTCTCGCTCACTGGAAAATCCACGGAGCAAAAACGGACACTAGGTTCCATACTTGATCGAGTGGAAACACTCGAACGGTCTTTCTGGTGGGAAGGCACACCCATGGTGTTGGATGCAGCCACAAAGCAGCGCATGGGAACTCTCGAAGGAACACTCGCGGTGCTCGAAGAAAAAGCAAATTGTCCCGTTATCATTACGCGTCAGCTGGAACCCAATACGCTCAAAGATCGCGTGACCAACATTCCAGACTCCGGTTCTTTTTGGGAAGTACTCCGCAGCCTGCGCGTGCAAGGGGATAAACAATTGATGCCATTTTCCACAAATGGAGCATTGATGCTCAAGCTGGAAGATGCGTCCCTCCCTACAGCCAGTAATGGCGCACTCTATGGTGTTTTGTCGCTCCAACACGAGCGTGCATTAGAAGTGCATCTCTTCCCTGAACCAAAGGTATTTGGCCGCGCCTTTATCGTCACAGGGGCGAAGAATGCGTATCCATCAGATTCCTCCCATGCGCCCATAACAAGTCAGCATGGAGTCTTTACGATTGCACGTCCCAGAGGAGCGAATGCAACGGGGATTATGTCGTTATCTGTTTCTGCACAGGGATCGGAGATGAAAAAATTTCATTGCGACGGTCCTCATGGAAGAACAATCGAACACGACGGTCAGAGATACGAATGGTATGGCATTCCCCAACAAGCAGATGCAGATGGCCAACTTGCGGCTCGTCTTACTGCTCGGGATCATCGTAATCTGCCGAATAGTCTTAATAGTGTGCACTGCGTCCTGAGAGATGCAGAGGGACAGAAAATCGAAGCCATGCGATGCGGACATAAATGGTTCCCTGCCCAGCTCTATTGGGAGGTGCTCGATAAGAGGAAGCCAGCTTCTGCAGATCTCTATGTCCCCGGCGGAAGCGTGGGCCAAACGCAGCGCACATTGCAGTTCTCCAATGTGCCGCACTTGCCGTTGCCTCCGCAGTTCTAGCGTTTTGTATGGAGCGTATCCCCGCACCTTCGGCAGTAGCAGTTGCTCCTTCGCAGGTGCCTCTCCCTGGGATTTCTGGGGCATTTCGCGCAGCACTCTTGCCCATACTTTTAGGCGCAGTCACTGCGCCAGCTGTACACACAGTGGCGCAAGATCCGGTGCAGCAGGAAAAAAAAGAAGAGAAAGAGAGGAGAGTGTGCGAGGTGTATGCAGGCCTCCCGCAAGCGAGTGAATCGGCGCTTATTGCACACCTGAATGATGATGCATTTTTGATTCGTAGTAGTGCAGAGGAGGAATTGATGACACGCGTGAAACATCTTACCTACAAAGAAGGACGAACAGATCTTCTGCGTCTTGTGGATATTCCCCATTCCACGGAGCGGGAAATAGTGTGGCGGGGGCAGTCCTTGGGCAAGGCAACCACAGAGCAATGTCGCCGGCTCAGTATGCTTTTTCGTGACATCGATACGATGGAATCACACTCGTTGCATGTGGGCACGCAGTGCACTCTCCCCAAGAGCACCATGAAACTGGGCGAAGCGCTTGATCATCTTTCTCGGCAAATCGGCAGGCCGGTGAAGGTGCTGCACAAGCCTGAACACCTGGAGACAGAAGTGACCTTCAAAACAAAGGGATCACTCTGGGAGATTGTGCAGTCTGCACGTTTGCCAGGGAATCAGAGACTCTCTGTGTGCTACAGCACCAAAAGCTCCGTCGATCTTCTGGTCGTAGGTTCCGGATATTCCACAGAGGCCATCAACGAAGGTGTGATCGCATCCTGCTATGAAAGTCATTTTGTAAATTTTCTCATGGAGCCCAAAGCACAGTGTCTTTCTTTGAACCTCAAGGGTATGACCATGCAACGTCAGGGCGAAAAACAGGTGAAAGATGTGCTGCCCAAACAGCCCAAGAAAACAGATTGGAGCCAGAACTTCCAAGCCTATTTGCCCTATGCGCGTTACAAAGGGGAGACGGCAACGCTGACCATCACTGTCGAAATCACCTACGATCGCGTTCGCAAATACACTGTGGAAGATGTGACCAAGCCTGCGGAATTTCTCTCTTCCGCTTCTCTCTTTAAGTATCTCGCTGTAACTCCATCAACAGATGATCCAGAGGTGATTGAGGTGCTCACAGAGAATATTGCTCCTCGGATGTCTTACCAAAGCATGGACATCCAGGGTGAAGACTTAAAGGGCAGCCCTATTTATTCGCACGGAAGTACGACTACCGGCGAAGCGCGTGCGTGGCGCATGGAGAAAGGAAAAATGCCCGCGCGTTTGCACTTCTATGTGCAAGATGGCAAAGCCAAAGAACATCTCCAGACTATCGAAAAGACATTTGTTCTCCGCGATGTGCCCTTACGGCAGATGATTATTCCCGGAACGCGGTAAAAGCGCCTGAGGGTCCTGATTATCCAAAGCTTCGAGTATTTGCCGCAATCTGGCTCTGGTCAAAGTCCGTTCCTCCTTTATAATCCGCTGGCCCTAGGCAATGAAATACGGGCACTACGTTCCTCGACCTGCCTGCGGCAGGCAGGTAGCTCAACGCCTAGGCCCACTTGTGGGCCGTCAAAAAATAACTGCACCTCGGGCGAGAGGCTCGTAAGATCCTTCCATCACCATGTTCCTCGATAGCTCAACGGTAGAGCACCTCGCTGTTAACGAGGGGGTTGCTGGTTCGAATCCAGCTCGAGGAGCCA
>CAZDEA010000030.1:0-2041 GCA_964504485.1 uncultured Candidatus Peribacteria bacterium
TTTGGAGCCACGAAAACATCAAGACAGTATAGCAGATTTTTGGCTTTCGGACGAGCCTTTGTTCTCCTCAGCAGTACGGGAATATCTCGCTCCAAGGGACTACCCAGAGCCCTCGCCAAAGGGTACCCTGTCGCTACTCCCCTTCCCTATGCCAGCCAAAACCCTCGATGATGTCGTTTCTCTCTGCAAGCGCAGAGGATTCATTTTTCCAGGATCAGACATTTACGGAGGCCTGGCCAACACCTGGGACTACGGTCCTTTGGGATTGGAATTAAAGAAGCGCGTGCAAGAAAGCTGGTGGAAGACCTTCGTGCGCAGCCGCCAGGACATGATGGGCATCGAGACCGCAATTCTGATGAACCCCAAGGTATGGGAAGCGAGTGGACACGTGTCGAACTTTGGTGATCCCCTGGTGGACTGCAAAGCCTGCAAAGAGCGCTTCCGCGGAGACAAATTGCTCGAAGACAAACTGGGTATCGAGCCCGTGGCACTGCTCACGCTCGATCAAGTGCAGCCCATGCTCATGGCCGAGAAAATCGCCTGCCCCAACTGCGGCAAGTGTGATTGGACTCCTGCGAAAAAATTCAACCTGATGTTCCGCACGCAGCAAGGTGTGGTGGAAGGAGAAGGAACCGATATTTATTTGCGCCCAGAAACAGCACAGGGAATGTTCGTGAACTTCAAGAATATTCTCAATACCATCAGGCCTCGTTTGCCTTTTGGTGTAGCGCAAATCGGTAAGTCGTTCCGTAACGAAATCACTCCGGGAAACTTCACGTTCCGCACGCGCGAATTCGAACAGATGGAAATCGAATACTTCGTGGAGCCCGGCACCGAAGACAAGTACTTCCAAGAATGGCTCGATGCCACCATGCAGTGGTACCTGAGTTTGGGAATTTCCAAAGACAGTCTGCGCATTCGCGAGCACGCCGATGAAGAGCGCTCGCACTACAGTAGCCGCACGGTGGATATTGAATACAAGTATCCCTGGGGCTGGGGAGAATTCATGGGTATTGCGAACCGCGGGAATTTCGACCTCACGCAGCATCAAGACAAGAGCGGTGAAGATCTCCGCTACACCGACCCCGATGACGCCACGAAGAAGTACTTGCCGTTTGTGGTGGAGCCTGCGTTCGGTCTCACACGTACGGTCTTGGTGTTGTTGCTCGAAGCCTTCCAGGAAGAAAAAGTCGGCGAAGACGACACGCGCATTGTGATGAAGTTCGATAAGCGCCTAGCCCCAGTCGACGTGGCTATTTTGCCACTCAGTAAGAAGGAACACCTTGTTGCCAAGGCACAAGAGTTGTACAAAAAGTTAGTACAAGAAACGGATCTCCACGTGGATTTCGATATCACGGGAAGCATTGGAAAGCGCTACCGCCGCCAGGACGAAGTGGGTACGCCCAAGTGCATTACGGTCGACTTTGGCACGCTTGGTGAAGATGCTGCTCAAGGTGAACCCGACACGGTGACCATCAGAGATCGTGACACGCTGGAACAAGTACGCGTGTCGATCAACGATGTGATCGCACAACTGAAGCACTAAAAAAATCTCACGTACGGTGTGTACGTGAGAGTGCAGACACGAGTGTCTACTTGGCTTTTTTCTCGGCCTCTTCTAGGCGATCTGTGAGGGTGACGATCCGTTCCTTCGCAAACCGGTTGAATGTGTTTGGCGAAAGTTGAATCTGTCTCCATCGCTCAATTGCCCTGCGATTGTAATTGGCGGTTTGTTGCCACCACGATTTGCTGTCGTGATTTTGCAGCAGCGCCAACTGCCGTGCAGCGAGTGCTTGCTGCACCACGAGTTCGGCTGCACGTTCACCGGTTTCGACTTTAACCGAGAGGATATCTATCTCACGACTCAATCGACCAGCAGACATGCGCGCAAACCTGTGCGCATTTTCCTTATCCCGCGTGTCGTACCCGTCTTGGTACGTCGCGGGACCTTGGACGAGCACCAGCAGTAAAGCGAGAAACACGGCAGTCTCCTTATAGAAGGGGTTACGGGGATTTCAAAAACCAGATTCCTCTCACAACA
>CAZDEA010000030.1:2141-4871 GCA_964504485.1 uncultured Candidatus Peribacteria bacterium
CGGCACACTCTCCGCACTCTCCTACTGATCGCAGCGGTCCTGCCCCAAAAGGGATCCTCCGCTCCACGCGAAAAGACGTAGGCACGAGACAAGGATTCGATCATGAGGTCTTAGTGTCCGGAATAACCGGTTCGCGAACCTGCATTCGAAAACCTTAACCTTACTCTTATCCCTTAACCTTATTTCTATGGCAATTCCTTCCGCGCAAGAACTCTCGAATGCCGCTGTGCACTTTGGTCACCGCAAAGAAAAGTGGAACCCAAAGATGAAGTCCTTCCTCTACGCCGTGCGCAAGGGCGTGCACTTGTTCGATCTCGAAAAGACTCGCAAGGGTCTCGAAGAGGTCTGTGCGCACCTCAAGAAGTTGCAGGTCGAAGGAAAGACGATCTTGTTCGTCTCTACCAAGCAACAGAGCATTCCATTCGTCGAACACCTGGGCGAGGTGTTGAACCAGCCAATGGTCACGAAGAAGTGGATCCCAGGACTCCTTACGAACTGGGGAACGCTCAAGCGCCGCTTGAAGTATTACTTGGATCTCCAGAGGTCCTTCCAGACCGGTGAAGTGGAGAAGTACACCAAGAAGGAACAGACAGAGCTCCGCAAGAAGCTCGCCAAGCTCGATACCGCTTTGGGTGGCGTGTCCAAAATGAACGGACTCCCAGACGCTGTGTTCGTGCTCGATGCCGTACGCGATCGCGTGGCGGTGTTGGAAGCTGCCAAGTTGAAGATCCCGATCTTCGGCGTGTGCGATTCCATCTCTGATCCTGATCTGTTCACCGCTTTTGTCCCTGCAAACGACGATGCTGTGAAATCCATTGCCATCATTCTCAACACCATCGAATCCGAGCTCAGCGATGCAAAACCCAAGAAAGCAGCTGCAGCCGAGGGCCGCGATGCGTAATATGAATCTGAACCTTATCTCTTAACCTTACCAATCATGCCAGTTACCGCTGAACAAGTTGCCAATCTCCGCGCCCGCACGGGTGTCGCCATCGTCGCTGTAAAGCAAGCTCTCGATGAGGCTAATGGAGATGACGAAATGGCCATAGAAATTCTCCGCAAGCGCGGTCTCGCTCAGGCAGTCAAAAAGGCTGACCGTGAGCAGAAGGAAGGTGCCTTCTTCATCGCCTCCGGTCCTGCAAAAGCAGCAATCGTCTGTCTGCGCTGCGAAACGGATTTCGTTGCACGCAGTGACGACTTCCAGAGCATGGGTCAATCCTTGGCCGAAGCGCTTCTCGCAAAGGGAGACGCCGGCTTGAAAGCCGAAAGCGATGCCAAGCTCCCCGAGGCCGTACAGAAATTGGGCGAGAACATTGCGCTGGGAGATTCCGAGACCGTCGAAGGTGCAAGCATTGGTGCCTACGTACACAGCAACAGAAAGATCGCTGTTGTCGTTGCGCTCGACAAAGCCGGCATGGACGAAGCAGCAAAGGACGCTGCCATGCACGCTGCTGCTATGAACCCCATGTACGTTTCTCCAGATGAAGTTCCCGAAGCACATGTCGCCAAGGAGAAGGAAATCTGGAAGGATCAAATGAAGGACGATAAGAAGCCAGCCGAGATCCTCGAGAAGATCATGATCGGCAAGGAGAAGAAATTCCGCGAAGAGAACGCTCTCCTTAAGCAGGCCTTCGTGAAGGACCCAAGCAAGACTGTTGAGCAGACACTCTCTGGCGCAAAGGTCGTCGCATACGTCCGCAAAGCTATTTAATACGACTATTGAAGAGGAGTGAGGGTCGCGATTGCTATCGCTTCCTTCGCTCCTTTTTTGATCCTCGTAAAGCCTACTTCCCATACCCCAAGTTTTTCGCTATAATGGGAGGAAATGAAAGGATCCATCCTCATCGCCGAAGACGACGCTGTTCTCCGCAGTCTCTACGTAAAGAAGTTCGAGATTGGTGGCTACACCGTCCGCACAGCCCCTGATGGAGAGGAGGCTGTCAAAGAAGTTGAGCGCCAAGCGCCCGACGTACTGATTTTGGATATTCACATGCCAAAGATGGATGGGTTCCAGGTCTTGGAACACTTCCCCAAGGCCAAGCGCGGTTTCCCCATCATCCTGCTTACGAACTTCGACCAAACCGATTTCAAGATCAAGGCAGGTCAGTTGGGTGCAGATGATTACTTCGTCAAAAAGGATATGACCATCCGCTCACTCCTGGAAATGGTGGAGCGCTTGCTTGCAGCAAAAGGAAATTAAAGACGGAGCCACGCGAGAATTCTATTGAGCCACGAGAAATACGGTGGGCTCATTAAGGGACGACTCTTCAAGATATCTCCACGCAGCGTATCGCGAAGTTTGACGACCGCGCGTTGCAAAGAACCACGGAGCAGCACGTTCACTTCGCCCACGGTATCCAGCGATGTAGGAATGAGATTCGCCGAACCCAAGAACGCCGTATCGCGATCAATCAGAAGAATCTTGGCGTGGAACATCCCCGGGTAGAAAAACACTTCCATATTCTGCGGATGTCCTTCGGTGGTGAGTTTGAGCACGCTCAGAAGATTACTGTTCTGACTGTGGTTGGGTTTTTCGGGCACGATGACAGTAACCCCTACCCCTTCTTTGCTCTTCTGGATGAGCAAATCGACCACCTGCGGGTCACTGAGGTAACAATGCTCCACCACAATGGATTCCTCCGCAGAATCCAAAAGCCCCATGACGGTCGGGCGAATTTCCCGACGGTCTGCAGTATTGAGAGACAGCTGCACAGGTGAGTGTGGATCGCG
>CAZDEA010000030.1:4971-8982 GCA_964504485.1 uncultured Candidatus Peribacteria bacterium
CGGTCCGCAGCTTCGCCCAAGGCATCGGCGACCAACCTGCCAATCGCATCATCCTTCCAAATAAACATTTGGATGAGGATTGTGTGCTCGGCACGGTCAATCAACTTGAGAATACGCGGAAACACTTCGCTATCCACCCACACACGTGCTGTCCAAATGGACTGTGCAGCTTTCGCTGTGACAGGCGAACGCAGCAGCAACTCTGTTTGCAAATTGTAATACCACTGGAGCGTTTCCAGTTTTTGGCTTCCACGCGTTCCAAAGAAGTACCGCAAGAACGAGCGGAAGAAAGCACGAAGGCTACGGCGTTTGGCGAGAGTGCGGAGTTTCAGATCCTGTGATTATAGCAGGTGTCTGCCCAGAACGGAGGTGTCCAGAGGGCAAAATAGTCTCTGAAAACACTCCTCGCTGGCCTCATTTTTCCCTCAACGCAAGGCCAAAAACGTGCTATAATGATACGATATCTCCGTGCCACAAATCCTCGCCCTCATCGGCACCCTTCTTGCACTCGCCGGAGCAGGCTGGTGTGCGCTCGCGTTCCTGCGTTACCGCAGTGATTGTCGGCGTGAACAAGACCTGGTGTTTTTGCAGGTCATCATGCCAAAAAAGGAGAGCAAGGAAGACAAAGAAGCCGATAACGAACAGTTTTCTGCCAGCAAGGACTTCCGCGAAGTCATTGGCGTGATGGATCACTTGTTCCAGACACTCGGTGCCATTCACAACGAACGTCTAAGCAGATTCTGGAGAGGCCAACCGTTTTTCTCGGTGGAGTACGCCGCTCTTGCAGGAGAAATTCTTTTTTACGTGGTGTGCCCTCGCACGATTGCGCACTTGGTCGAAAAGCAGGTCACCTCGTTCTACCCCGATGCCGTGATTGATGAAGTAGAGGATTACAACATCTTCACGCGTCAGTCGGTGACCGTTGCAGAAGCCTTGGTGCCCGCAAAGAAATACACCTCGGCATTCCGCACGTACGAACAATTAAAGACAGATCCCCTCTCCACAATCACCAATGCCTTCAGCAAATTAAAGACCGACGAAGGCGCCGCAGTGCAGTTCATTCTGCGCCCAGCCCATCACGGTTGGCAGCACCATGTGCAGCACGAAGCCAAGGAATTGATCAACCCCAAGCACAAGAAGCACGGAGCCTGGTGGAATCCCATCACGTGGCCGGGTGCTATTTTTACCATGCTCACCGCCAGCGACGAAGAACTGAAGGTCCAAGAGGATTCTCCTTCGAGCGAACGCGTGTCTTCGGCTATTGAGGAATACAGCAAGACCCTCGAAACCAAAGCCAGTAACCCCGGCTTCGAAACCATCATCCGTGTCGTGGCTTCGGCCGAATCTCACCACCGTGCGGAGCAGGCATTGGAAAGTGTCGTAACGGCCTTCAGCCAATTCAACGACATCCGCGGCAACAGCTTTAAGCCCGTCCATTACCTGCCCAAGGAATCTCTCGTCCGCGGCTTCATTCGCCGCAGCCCACGCAGGAGCCTACTTGGCTGGATCGCAGCACCAAAGATGCTGTTGGGAACTTCAGAGCTTTCGAGCTTCTTCCACTTTCCCAGCATCAAGTACAACAAGGCAGAGACGATCAAGTGGCAGAACTTTAAAATTGCACCTGCTCCCAAGAGCACGCCCGAAGACGGACTGTTCCTGGGCACCAACACATTCCGCGGCGAAAAGAAAAAGATCTTCATCAAGAACGAAGACCGCTTCCGTCACTTCTACATCATTGGACAAACCGGTACGGGTAAGTCGTCGATCATTCAGTTGATGGCGCGCCAGGACTTCCACAACGGCAAAGGCATGTGTGTGGTGGACCCGCACGGTTCGCTCATCGAGGATCTCTTGCCGTACATTCCTCGCAGCCGCGCAGACGACATCATTTACTTTAACCCTGCCGATACCGAACGCCCGCTCGGCTTGAACCTGCTCGAAGGCAAGACTCCGGAGGAACGCGACCTGATTGCTCTTGATGCCATGAACATGATGGTGAAGATGTTCGGTGAAGAAATCTTCGGACCACGTATTCAGGACTACTTCCGTAACGGCTGTCTCACGCTGATGGAAGATGAGGAAGAAGGCGGAGCTATTACCGATCTCGTGCGTCTCTTTACCGATGACGAATGGCAGAAGTACAAGGTCGGCAAAGTGAAGAACCCGATTGTGAAGTCCTTCTGGGACAAGCAAATGGCTGCCACCGGCCAACGCGAAAAGCAGGAAATGATCCCGTACTTCGCTGCGAAGTTCGGTCAATTCACCACGAACACGCTCATCCGTAATATCGTGGGACAAACCAAGAGCGCGTTTGATATCGCCGATGTGATGAACAACGGCAAGATTCTTCTGATGAACCTGAGTAAAGGTTTGATCGGTGACATTAACTCGACTCTCCTCGGTCTTATCGTCGTGAACAAAATCCAAGTGGCCGCCATGCGCCGTCAACGCGAAGCTGCAACCGCTCGCAAAGACTTCTTCTTGTACATCGACGAATTCCAGAACTTCGTGACGCCATCCATCGAGTCCATCCTCAGTGAAGCACGTAAGTACCGCTTGGGCTTGGTGCTCGCGCATCAGTACATCGACCAGTTAGAGAAAGACAGCAAGCTCGCAGGCGCAGTGAGCCTCAAGGGCGCCATCTTCGGGAACGTGGGTTCCATGATGTTCTACAAGATCGGCCCGCAAGATGCCGAAGTCTGTGCCAAAGAAATGGCTCCGGTGTTCAGTGAACAGGATCTCGTAAACATGGACGCCTTCAAGGGTTCCATGAAGCTCTGCGTGGATGGCCAGCCCAGCAGGCCGTTCTCCATCGAAGTACCGCGCCCCTGGACAGACTTGAGCTACCCCAAGGACACACAAGCTGCAGAAGCGTTTAAGCAATTGAGCCGCCTGAAGTACGGTCGTGCCAAGGAATTCGTCGACCGCGAAATCATCCGCCGCATTGGCGCCTAACCTCACCTCGCTATGAACTCCTTCTATCAGACCATCATGAAACCGGGAGTCTTGTTCTGGAGCTTCCTTGCGATTGCTCTCCTCACGCTCCCCATTGCCACTTTCCTGTGTGACCAAACGGTCTTCCTGCTGCCGCTGGGAGGAATCAGTATTTTGCAATTCCTGTTCCAAAGCCCAAGCACGCTCCCCGCAACCTGCCAAGACATGAGCAGCGTGACCGATCTCTCGATTCACTTGGTGCTTCTGAGCATCCTCGTAAGCCACACACTGGCTATCCTCGTTCTACACTTTGCGCCCAAGGAAGAAGAACCGCATATGCTCAGCAGCAAGGGGTATTTGTGGTTGGTGCTGAAGACTCTCATCACCTGTGCGGTGATTGGATTCGCCGTCAGCCTGTTTGCCTGGTGGGCCTTCCAGACACCAGAAATCGCCAACTATATGCGCGTGAACACAAACCTGCGCTCACCCGCACAGACCATGCTCACGCTCGTCATCATTACCTCGCTCATCACGATTATTCTTTCGGGATGGCATGAAGATCGTTTTGCTTTTTGGGATGCCGTGGCGTTTTGTTTGGAAACGCTCGCACTGGTGTACGAAGTCACTTTCCTGGTGACCGGCATTGATCTGGTGATTGTGCTGCTGTCGCTCCCCTTCCCGGCATTTACCGAGCACTTCAACCCGGTCTTCCCACAAATGTGGCGCGAGTGGTACGCGGAATTCGAGTAAAGACCCTTATTTCAAAGCCACGTTCCCCACGGGTTTTGCGTGTACGAGCAAGCGCGTAGCAATGCTATCGGGGGGCCAACACGTGTAGAGAATCAACTCTTCGCCGGATGTGCTGTAGCGACTGGTGTCTTTAGGGTCGACCTGCTCCTGGAACGTCACTTCATACGTGTACTTCCTGCCGTTATACGTCAGGTAGACCATATCTCCGGCTTTGAGCTTGTTCACCGTGCGGAAGATCTTCGTGAAGGACGATTGATCCCAGGAGTACGAACTACTGTGACCATAGATGAGGGTCTTGCCGTTGCTTCCGGGGACCGAGAACAAGTG
>CAZDEA010000031.1:0-8960 GCA_964504485.1 uncultured Candidatus Peribacteria bacterium
GTAGAACGATTGGCCATTCAGCAGGAATCCCACGTTTGGTGTGAAGAGATACACGAATAGCACACCCAAGAGTGATGTCGCTGCCATTGCCAAAAGTGCCATGTGCGCTCGCGGTTTCTTCAGAAGAATGGCGAGGATGGCAACCGGCAGCACGTACCAGATCACACCCAATGATCCACTGCCAAAGAGTGCGTGAGGGAGTGCGGCAAATCCTTCCCACTTGATACCAAAGGAGCCATCGGATTCATGCGGAGTCAGTGGTAGACCTGTGATGATGAGCATGACGAGGAACGGGACGAACAAGAGGAGTGGTAGTAATCCAGTTCCCAGCACAGAGCGCAGGGTGATGTGCTTGTTCCACGCGAGGATCGCCAGTGCACATACCCAGGGCACAAACACAAAGTAGAGACCTTCGGATTTACTCCAGAGTGCTCCCAGAACCATCATGGCAGAAAGCAGGAATGCCGATTGTTCTCGTGTTTCGAGGAACAGAGCAAGGCTCACGAAAGCGAGGAGAGCGTACGTGACTACATGGATGTCCCCGTACCCTGCAGACAAGTGAATGGTCATCATGGGGAGGAGTACCATCGCCGAAAGGGCGCAGAGTGCCGTCAGTGTTCCACGCATGCGCCTGAGCATCAGAAATGCAGCGGCAAACGAGCTCATCGTCAAAAGCCACGTGATGGCATTCGCAGCACGATCATTCCACGCAGCGTTGCCTTCGTTCACCGTGATCTGCAATCCATGCACCAAGAACGGATACTGGGGCTTGGCCATGCCACGATCCTCGGTGCGATCAAACGCCACGTGACCATCGGCCCACGAGATCTGCGAACGCATGGTCCAGTTGGTGAACACGTCGATCGAAAGAGAGGGGAGTACTACGGCATGCACAGCACTGAAGACGAAGGCGTTAAAAAGAAGCATCCCACAGATCACAGCGAGGAGTTTTTTCTTGGGTGTCCATGTTTCTGTAATCAGAGGAGGATTCACCTGAGGAACAGGATACGTACGATTGGCGATCCACAGTGCCGCGATGATCGCGGCGTGCGCCAAGAGCATGGTGAGGAACGACAAAGGAACATGCAGAACCGTGAAGAGAAACATCACGAGGACATTCATCATGGCTGCAAGTGGCAATGCCCACGCACAGAGGGTCTTTGGTTCCCGTACCAGACGCACAGCCAGCAATCGGCCTTCGAAGCAGAGGATCGCAAGCCAAAGGAGGAAGACAATAAGAGGCATCATTGGTAGACAGAGAAGAGCACAGAGCCATCGGCAAATTCGCGCACTTTGGTGGCGGGTCCATCTATACGGCCACAGTGCAGGAGTCCATTTTCGTAGGACCAATCCCCAATGCCCGTGACGAGCATATGCGTGGAGGTATTCACCTGCTCAGCGGCAATGGATACCGGAGTGGGGTAGAGCAAGTAGCGCAAAACCTTGGTCATGTAGTCAGTGCTCGTGGTGCAGACGTACACGCCTTGCACCGCGTGACCGCGTTCGTTCTCTGCGCGCAGTTCGTCAGCTACTTGGTACACAGATCCCGCTTGTGCATAGGTGTGCTGCCCCCACCACTCGCCCAGATGGTCTGTAGTGAAGCGCAACGCATCGAGGCCGAACACGGCACTGTAGAAGAGTACGGCCATCATGCATGCTGCAAGAATCGCATCCGATCCTTTCTTGCGCACGAAGAGGACGACTACTGCAAGGATCAACGCCAACCCTGTGAGGAACGTGAGCGAAAACCCGATGATTCTGTGTCCACGCAGTGCGTGGGGAGTCGCTACTTGGTATTCTTCGACTTCGAACAAATGACGAAAGGCTGTTTTGAAGATCGTCCCAAACCCACCCGGGACTACGGTGATTTCCTGCATTTCCGCGTCGACGTTTTGGGCGTTCACAAAGAATGCGAGGTAGTACCGTGAACCCCAGGGCTTCCACGACGGTGCAACGGTTAGGTCAATCAGCGCGACCATATATTGCCCGGCAGGGAGCGTGGTGTGCCCCAAGTCTGCGGGATCAAAACTGGAAGTTTTGACCATGGGTGCGATGTCGACATCGATGGGCAGCGAAGAGGAATACGTAATCTTCAACTTGGCGCCTGCGCCCTCTACCTGCATGGTCTGTGTTTTGGGGGATGCGAGCCTGCGAGCGGCATCCTCTTGGTTCAGTTCCAGAGTGGGTGTCAGATGTACTTCCTTCTCTGCAAAGCCTGCTACCGGAGTAGCGAGGAAAATGGCCCCAATAAGGAAAAGGCGGAAACGCACTTGATGGATTGTAGCGCACAAAAAATAGTGCCCATCTCGCTCTTTCATCATCTACAGGTTCTGGTAGTCTTTCCGGGCTCCAATCCGTGTCACGGTAGCTCAGTTGGTAGAGCACGGGACTCATAAGCCCGGGGTCGCCAGTTCAATCCTGGCCCGTGACACCATTTTCCCTCTTACGCTCCTAAGGCGAACCCGAGGGATTTGAGCGCATCTGTGGTGCTGGCAAAAACTGCGCCGGCTTGTTCTTTGGTGCGGAACCACGCGGCTTTTTCCAGCAATGGTGCAATGAACTCGCTTGCGCCTGTGAGGATTACTTTTTTCCCGGCCTTTTCTTGATGATCGATGATTTCTTGGAGGATATCCAGGCCATCGAGGTCGATGTAGAAGAGATTGCGCAAGCTCAGGATCAACGTATCGGCTTTGATTTTGCGGAAAGCATCCTCGTGAGATTTGGCATTGAAGTACGTCAGTTCCCCGGCGAATCGATACACAATCACATCGCTCTCGTCGTTAAATTCATGCAAGCGATGGTGGGGGATGCGTGCGAGCAGCTTTTGGTTCTTGTGCAGAGTCAGCTCGCTTTGTCCGCGCGAAAGATGCTGGGCGAATTCCAAGAGCGAAATGGTCGCACCCGTAAAGATGCCCATCATAGGGTCCACGCCAAAGGTGAGCGCTGCAACGAGCATGGCCAACCAAAAGGAACTCTGATCAAACTCAAACAATCTCGAAAAATGCGCCACTTCCACCATGCGCACAGCGGCAAATACCAGGATGGCCGCAACCACTGCCATGGGGAGGTACTGAAACCCTGGGAACAGCACCAACGCAATCAGCAGGACGAAGATGGCATTGATGCCAGAGGAATACCGCGACGTGGCTCCGCTCTTGGCATTGAGCGCGGTACGTGCCAACACACCAGTGGCCGGGAGACCTCCTGCCAAACCGGATCCAATGTTGGCTAGTGCCAAGCCAAGCATTTCCTTTTTTTGGTTGAACCGTGTGTTGGTCATGCCGTCGACAATTTTTGCAGAGAGGAGTGTTTCCAAAATGGCGACGATGGCCACAGTGATCACGGCTTTCACCAGTGCAACACTCATGGGCGGCAACGTGAACGATGGCATTTGAATGAGTGTTGCCTTAAAGGCGCCGTACTTCGAGAACAGTGTCTGTACCGTAAAAGGCAGCATGTGCGACTCGGCCATGTATCCAAAGCCAATACCCAACACAGCCACGACCACAGCGCCGGGAATACGTGGAGTAAACCGTGCGAGCACAAAGAGCAGTGCAAGGGTCACGGCAAAAAATATTGCGGTTGGCACCTGCGTTTGCCCCACATGGAGAAGAGACTCGTAGAAGTTCATGAAGAGTGATTCATGCACTCGCAATCCCTGCAAACCCAAAGCGGCGTTCACTTGGCCAAGAGCGATGGTTAAGCCCACGCCCAGGGTAAAGCCGTGCATCACGCTCGAAGGAATAAATACCAGATACTTGTCCCAACGCAGCACGTAGAACACGAAGATGATGATGCCCGATCCGATTGCCACGAACGGCAGTATGGAAGCGCCAAAGGTCAGCGTGACGCCCGCCAAAATTCCCGAGAGTGCACCCGCCGGTCCAATCACGTTGAACTCACTTCCTCCCACGGCTGCGGCAATCAGGCCCGCCCACACCGCCGTGATGATTCCTGTGATAGGCGAAGCCCCCGAGGCAATCGCGAGAGAGAGCGACAAGGGTACGGATACCAACGCGACGGTGAGACCGGATTTCCAGTTAAAAGAGAGTTCGCGAAGGATCCGAGGCATCATGGCTCAGGGGGAAACAAGTACGGTGCTCGCGCACAAAGCGCACGCGACGCACAAAATGTCTACGCGCATCTACGCGTACAGTCAATGGTCTGCGGCGTGGATCACCAGAAATTTCTTCTACAAGAACAGTAGTAATGCCACGGCACTCAGGAGAATCGACACATCCCGTACAGCGACATCGCCCCATCCTGTCTGGGTCAAAATACCCAGGAGCTGCACAATCATTCCCACGGCGGCCAACTGTTGGAGCCTGCGAATAGGGATCAATAAGCCTAGAGCAGTGGCAATTTCGAGCACGCCAAAGACGGAGAGCCAGGTGTATTTGTCCATCCCCAGAGCGCCGTCGATCCACACCGGCATCCAATCAATCCAGAAATCCGGCCGCGTGAATTTTTCTATGCCAAAGTAGCCAAAGACGAATACGAGTGCCCCTATGAGGATGTACTTAGCTGTTTGGTTGCGATCCATGAATGGCAGTGTAGCATGAATTTCGGTTTTTCTTCTCACCTGTATACCATGTCTCTCTTTTCCATGCGCTTTACTCCGGCACTCATTATTCTCAGCGGCATTGCTGCGTTTGCACTCTCTGCCTACGACATGATTTCACACGGTCGTACGTTGCGCGAGAATCCCGACCCTAATCACACACATGCCGACTTCGCCGTGTGGGTAAACGGAACCGCGCTGGATTTTTCTGCCCCGGAGTACATGTCTGTGGTGCCCACAACAACAGCAGTGCCCGAGCTCCCATTCATCGCCAAAGCGCATGCACACGGGGATGAGCCAGAAGGCACGGTTATTCCTGGTCGCAAGTTTCTACACTTGCACGATGGCAACGGCCATGTGATTCATCGTCACAAGCCTGGGCTTACGCTTGGCGACTTCTTTATATCCTTAGGAATGAAGATGACATCCACGTGTTTCACGCTCGATCAGCACCAATTGGAGGCTATGAATCAGTCGTGGATGGAAACGTATAATCTGAATGCGAACCTCTGCAACAACGGCAAATTCCATTGGACCATGTACGTGAATGGAGTGCAGGTTCCCATGAATCCGGCATACGACTTTGCCGATCTCGATCAAATACTCCTCACATACTCTGCAGGGGATGATCACACGGCAGAACTCAAACTTCTCAGCGAAGACGCTTGTCGGTATAGCCTGCGGTGTCCTTGGAAAGGCGAGCCCCCCAAAGAGAACTGCATCAGCGATCCTACGGTTCCGTGTGTCCAGTAGTCACAGGACTCATTCTCTCTGCTACTTTCGAATGTGCACGTTGGCTTTGAGCATGCCCATGGAACAAGTGACGAGGAAGTCCTTCGTAGGCGTTCCAACGCGTAACCAGTTTCCGCCTTTTTTGATCTGCGTACTCTCGCTTGTACCCGGAACCATCATGAAGTTCGCACATCCTGATGGCTGTTTTTCTGCAATCGCATAGACCCACGTCTCGCGACCCGGCTCTATGGTGAAGGAGTCTGGTGTATAGCCGTTGTCCGTCACGTACATGGCGATGATTTGGCGTCCTTGTGCATCCATGGATACAAACGGATCTGCCCCTTGGTCTACAGGAGTCTGGAAGATCGTGCGCTCTACCCACCCTTCGGCATCTACTCCCGTGAGGAGTAAACCGCTGTTGAGGTTGCTCATTCCCAAGAGCAGCACGGTGCACCCCGAGAACGTCAGGAACCACTTTGCGGCTTTGCCATCGGCATAGGATCCCAAGAAACTGATACCGATGAGTGTGGGCAACGTACCCAGAGAGAACACAAACATGATCAGCGCGCCTTGCACAAAACTTCCCGATCCCAGGGCAAGAATTTGCATGGACTGTGTAAATCCGCAGGGGACAAAAAACGTAAGTGCACCAAGGACAATCGGCATCACCGGATGATGATGGTCACTCATCTCTTTCATTTTTTTATGCAGCGCCTTGGGCAGGGGAATGCGGCAGTACTTCTTGGGAATCACATGCAAGATCTGCAATGCAAGTGCGATCATCACGAGCGACAGCACGATGGTGAGGTACCCGGTGAAGTGTGTGTTTAGGCTGATCACAGAGCCAAGGAGTCCCACAAGTCCTCCCAAGAAAAAGTAGCCCACGAGGCGCCCCCCATTAAACAGGAGAAGCGGCTTCATGCGTTCCCAGTGCGTTTCGGCCTGTGTGCGCTCGATCCACGTGGCACACACAGAAAGGAGCAGTCCTCCGACCAGTGCCAAGCAACTTCCTGTTGCGGCAACAAGTCCCACGAGAAATACGGCACCCAATCCCAGTGCGCCATCGGTCTTGGGAGCAATGTAGCTCGTAAAGCCAAGGGCGTTCCATAGTTGCACCAGGAGCAGGATCGCAATCAGCGTTCCGCCTACTTCCAGCCAGTAGCGCGAATGCCTTGGGCTTTCGCCGTGGGCGCAATGTTCGCACGAATCGGGAGACATCTTTTTCGACACGGGAAAAACTGTAGCATATCTCTGCGAGTGCAACCGAAAATTGCTATACTTCTTGCATGACTGATGATCAGACACCTCAGGGTTCTTCTGCAGATCCCTACGTCGCGGAGCTGGAAGAACAAGTGCGCAAGCTCACAGAGCTCGCTGCGCGTGCGCAGGCAGACTTGCAGAATGCCAAACTCCGCATGGAAAAGGACGCCGACGAACTGCGTCGTTTTGCGTTGCAATCCATTGTGAACAAGCTCGTTCCGGTGATCGATAACTTCCAGCGTGCGTTTGGTCACTTGCCTGCCGATCTCAAAGATCATGAGTGGGTCAAAGGTGTTGCAGCCATTGAGCAGGAGCTCATCAAGCAAGCAGGGGAGTTGGGCCTGCAGAAGTTCTCGCCGCTTGGCGAAACAGCCGATACCGCACGCCACGAAGTGCTCATGGTGGGTCCCGGTAAGGAAGGCGTGATTACCGAAGTCTTCGAAGACGGCTACGAGCTCGCCGGAAGAATCCTCCGACCAGCCAAGGTGAAGGTTGGAGATGGATCACAATAACCAAAACGATTGTGAGTGGAGTGACGATTGCGCAATCGTCACTAGAAAATCACATTGGTGAATTCTTTTGGGGTCACATGTTCCTCCGATGGCGTAAAGCATTCATGCATAAGATCCTCGGGCTTTTTCATGCTTGGAAGAATCTCTTTCTCGAACATCTGCATGACTGGTGTTCCTGCAAAGGAACCGGCTTTGTGGGCCAGGAACAATGCAGCCTTGGTTTCTTCGGGCGTGCCCACGCATTCAAACGGCTTGATGCCTTCTATACCCAGGAGTTCTTTAAAGAGCGGCAAAAGCGAAGCATCCGCAAAGAGATTTCCTCCGAACATGTCGATCAACTTCTGCTCTTCTATAAACGGCGCGAACATCACAAACGCGAAGGCGCACTTGGGACACTGCTTGCACCAGCGTTCCGTGGGCTTTTCTTTGAGTATTCTCCAGTTGGTATTGCAGCTCGTGGCGTGCGAAACATACTGCGGATACTGCGAGAACAACTTGCTGATGTGCAGCTCGCTCAAGGGTCTGAGTAAGCTGAAGTACGCGATGTCCTTGGTGACGAAATCCGAAAGATAGCTTTGGAAGGCGCGTTCGAATTCCAAGCTCTTGCTCCACTGGTGATTGATCTCTTTACCAAAGAGTTCCACGTTGCCGTAGTTGGCACTGCGTTCATTGCTCAGTACCACGGCATCAAACTCCCCGAGCATGGCAACCACGACCGCCACGCTCGAAAGATATGCCGTAATCGGCACATGGCCGTTCAGGGCGCCTTCGGCGTTCAGGGCAAAGAGGGCAGGGGAGAGTTTGCGTTCGATGGTGATGAGCGGCAGGCCCGCGATTTTGGCGAGTTCAGTAATCAAAGGATGGCTCCCCATGCGTAGCAGGGTGACCGCGTGTCCTGCCTTTTTGAGGAGTTCAGCCGTAACCAAGGAATCCTTGCCCCCGCCAATGGGAACGAGAATGCGTTTGTGCGCTTTTCCCTGGGGTGGCTGAATATCCGGCGTTTCTTTGTCTGCGGAAGGGAAGTGGATGAGATCGCGGAAGTCGATGTTGTTCTTAAAGAAGAATTCGCCCAATCCGTTCTCGTACACGCTCTCGAAAAACGCTGCTTGTCTGCGAGAGAGATCTCCCGTACGCACCACGATGTTCTTGGGCAGGCACGTCTTGTAGTAGCTCACACCACCGAGCATATGCAGGCATTCGAGTGCGGCCGTAAGCGCAGGAGTCTTCTTGTATTCTGTTTTCCAGAGACCTGCGGGGAGAATTAATTCTTCTTCAAAGCGCACCTCATCATTCAAGCTGTAGCGCATGCTGATCGTGTTCCCGTGCAGAGACACGCTGTCGAAGATGAAGGTGGAGTAATGCTTCATGGGAGTAGCTTACCTTATGGTCGTACTATCCTATGAAAACAAACTTCTCAAAACTGCAGCAAAGCGACGAAGGCCAGAGCGCTTTGTTTGACCATTCGTTTCTGCAGGAGTGATGACAGGCTTCGCCTTGTGATTATTGGCAAGAGATGTCGCTGCTCTCCAGGCACGTGCAAAGCCTTCGCCTACTTCTTCGTCATACTTCTCGATGATCTCCAGGAGTACTGGCTCAAGTGCCTCCAAAGACGAAGATGTGCGCATGGCATCACGCACCAGCTGAGAAAGTTCGCCTGCCTGCGCACCGGCAAAAGAATGTTCTGCCTCTGGCCCGTACCCGCGTCCCAGTTCATCCATCAAGGTTTGCACAAAGATGCTGCCTCGGAAGGGGAGGTGCGTGCGTCGCTCTGTATTGTGAGCGACTTCAGGGGAACCCGAGCACATCTGAATAGGCAGCAAGTCGTTACTCTGGCGCAGGTTATTGATGTGTACCGTGCGTTTTCCTGGCGTGCTGAGATCTTCGAACGTGCACCA
>CAZDEA010000032.1:0-5039 GCA_964504485.1 uncultured Candidatus Peribacteria bacterium
GAAAGCGCGTAAACCTGAAAGGGTTTCGGGGGTTCGAATCCCCCCCTCTCCGCCACCAACAAAAACACCGATGACCCAAAAGCCACCGGTGCTTCTTTATCGTGAGAAATTATTTCTTGCTGTGTGGCATTGCGCACACTTCGCAAGGAGCCATGCAAGCCTTGAGAGACTTGATGAACGAGAGGATGGATCCCACAAACGCGAGAATCGCGAGTGAACCAGCGGGTGATCCGAAGACCAAGCCCTGTGGAGTCACGTGAGCCATGTAAATACCAACGCCGGAAGCGATGGAGACAAAGAGAAGGAGAAGCATCACCACGACATGGAGTGCCATGCACTCGGAAGAGTGGACGCCTTTCTTCTTGGAAGAGAACATCATAAAAATGTGGAAGGATTGGCGAGAATGTTACTGCAGAGCCCCGTAAAATGGGATCGACAGATTTGGAGTAAAGGAATGAAAGAATAGACGAGCCCTAGGCGAAAAACCCTACACCTAGGCCCGGATAATCCTGTATTCTCTCGCCATGAAAGTTTCGCTGAATTGGCTTCAGGACTTCGTCACGCTCACGGAACACGATCCGCAGAAGATTGCTGATCGCGTGACCGAAGGCATGGGCGAAGTGGATGAACTGGTAGTGCAAGGCGCACTGCTGGATCATTGTTGCGTAGGCAAGATTCTTGCGCTGAAGAAGCACCCCAATGCCGACAAGTTGACCCTGTGCGATGTGCAGACCGATAAGGGCGTGAAGAAGATTGTGTGCGGAGGAACAAACTTGCGAGAAGGAATGAAGGTTGCTGTCGCGCACACCGGCGCTACCGTGCGCTGGCACGGAACCGAGATGATGACGCTGGAGAAGACGAAGATCCGCGGAGAAGAAAGTGAAGGCATGATCTGCGCTGCAGAAGAGCTGGATTTGGCCGACATGTTCCCAGACGCAACCGATCATTCGATTATTGATCTTGGTGATGGGAACGAAGGTGTGGGCAAGGACCTGCGCACGTACTTGGGTTTGAAGGACTCCGTGCTGCACATCGATAACCACGCGATTACGCACCGCGCAGATCTATTCTCGCATATTGGTGTTGCAAGGGAGCTCGTCGCTTTGGGATTGGCCAAATGGAAGAAGGATCAAAAACGCACCCCCGTGAAATTCACCAAAGACGCTCTTTCGGTCGCATTCAAAAACGAGATCCCTGATCTTGTTCCACGCTACGCCGCCGTGATGATCGAGATCGATGCGTTGGGCGAAACTCCACAGTGGATGAAGGAGAAGCTTGCCGCCGTAGGGTATAGATCTGTCAGCCTGCCCGTGGATATCACGAACTATGTGTCCTCAGAGATGGGCATGCCACTGCACTCGTTCGATGCCGATGACCTGCAGGGTACCGTGCACATGCGCTTGTCCAAGAAAGGAGAAAAGATCACGACACTGGATAAGAAGGAACTCACCTTGCCTGACCGCGCGATTATCCTGAGCGACGACGCAGGTATTTTTGATCTCTTGGGAATCATGGGAGGACTGCGCAGTTCTACAAAAGCATCTACCCGCAGAATTTATCTGCACGCAGCTTCGGTGGACCCTGTGTCCATCCGCCGCGCCATTATTGCTACGGCTCACCGCACCGATGCCGGAACAATCTACGAAAAGGGCATCCCTCGTTCCAGCGTAGAACCCGGCTTGCTCCGCGCAGTAGGCTTGATGTTGGAATTGATCCCCGGTGCCAAGATTGTCTCGAAACTCGAAACCTGGGGCGACGATGGCAAACCAAAACCCATCGCTATTTCTGTCGCACGCATACAAGAAGCTCTGGGTGTAGATGTGAAGGAGAAAGACATTCTGAAGATCTTCGAAGACCTGGAGTTCACCGTCAAAGCCGGCAAAGGCGGTGCGCTGACCGTCACTGCTCCCCTGCACCGTAACGACATTCGCGGCACGCACGACTTGGTGGAAGAAGTCGCACGCATCTACGGCTACAACAAGATTGCTCCGCAGTTGCCTACTGGATTGCTCACGCCACCTCCACGCGATCACCGTGTGAAGAACCTGCGCATGGCATTGAAGGAAAACACCTTCACAGAAATTCTTCCGTTGTCGCTCACCGGTCCCGCGAGCCTGAAGCGTTGTAACCTAGACCCTGCCAATGCGGTGACAGTCCAGAATGCTTTGGGTGAGGAACTGTCGCTCTTGCACACCTCTACATTGCCAGGGCTTCTGGAGCACTTGGAGCGCAATTACCTGTTGGGCAAAGATACGTTCCGCACCTTCCATTGGGGCAAAGTCTTCGGCAAGAAGTCGGAGCACTTGGAGCTGACTGCCTTACTAACAGACGTACAGAGTCTCCGCAAAGAAGATGAACCATTGAACGAGTCCGCATTCTTGGAACTCAAAGAAGCTATGAGCCATGCGCTCAGTTCTATGGGGTACGAGGCATCGGTCGAAGCACTCGCTCAAGCCCCTGCCCAAGCACACCCGGGTAGAGCAGGTTCCGTACAAGTGCAGGACCACATGGTGGGCACCATCTACGAATTGCACCCAGAAATCCGTGCACGTCTGAATGTGCATCCTGCTGTCGCCAAGCGCGTTGCCATTTGCACTCTGGATCTCACAAAGCTCTTGGCACTCAAACCCAAGGCCAAGACCGCAGTCGCATTGCCCGTGTTCCCCGAAGTATTCTTCGACGAAAACCTAGAGCTGGAACCAGGTAAAGCATTGAGTCCATTGATGAAGAAGATGCAATCAGGATCGCTACTCTTGGAATCCATCGAAGTAGTGGATCTCTACAGGAGCCCCGCCCACAAGCCCGGAGCTTCCCGTGCGACCTTGCGCTTTACCTACCGCGCTGCAGACAAGACGCTTACAGAGGAAGAAGCCAAGCGCGAACACCAGAAAGTTTTGCAAATGAAATAAGAGAGAAGAGCTGCATCAGCTTTCTCTCTTATCTCTCGATTCTTTTTATTGAGCGGGCGTCCCCTGCTTTACCGCACGAGCTTCATTCGCCATGGCGCCCGAAATCGTCTTTAGCTGATCAGTGAGCTCTTTGAGTTCGGAAGATACCTGAGCAGCAGCATCTGCCTTGGCCCAAGCGTCCTTCGAAAGCGCGATCACATCGTCCAGACGACCTTCCAATCCGGCGCGGTATGCACGCACGAGAGCGCGGAAGGCTTCTGTAGTCTTGAGAGCACCTTGAACAATCGGAACGTCTCCCTTCGAAGCATGCGCTCCGCGTGCAGCCAAGAGCGCACGAGCGGATGCCAGTTCTGCCTGCTGCACTTCTTTGCCTTCAATCATTTGGAGCACGTTCACTAATTCGGTTTCGGCAACCGAGAGCAACGCCTGCAACCTGCGACCTTCGCGGTACGTGAGGTAGCGGTGCATCATCTCGGCGATGTTTCCGCGTGTGAGTTCTGCACCAGGATTCAGATTTCCTTCGGCCGTGACCATCGTCACAGAAGAACTGAGTGCGTAGCGCATGTGTGGGTAATACCAAGCGGCGTTATCCAAGACATCGGTCGCCAAAGGCAATTTGATTTCGCTGTATGAACCCGCGACATCGACTTTGTATGCACCAAAGAGCAGCTTGAGAAATTCCACCTTGCTGATGTTTGCATCGGGGCGGAATGTCGTGGACTTTGGCGGACCATCGATGATGCCAAGGTCGCGCTGTGCCACAGTCACGTACGGAGCAAACCATGCGTTCACCGGAACATCGGTATAGAGCTGGTCACCATTGGGCTGAACTTTGTCGGCAGCTACAGCAGCCACAATGATCTTGAGTGCTTCTGCGCGCTTTACTTTATTTCCGGGACGGAAGGTTCCATCTTCGTATCCTCCAATAATCCCCTGCGCCTTTAAGTACTCCACAGCGGCGGAGAGAGGTGTTCCTACGGACACATCTTTAAACGACGATGGCATGCTTTGAGCAAATGCATGAGGTGCAACAAGGCTCAGTACCAAACTAAGAGAGAGGGCGGTTCGCAGAATGCGCATGAGGAAGCGGGAAAGTGGTTATGAGGCTACAAAACACAGATTTTTTACACAAGGAGAAGACGGCTGTAGAGAGATGGACTTTTAGAATAGATGTGGGGAAAAGCCAAAAGATCAAGGACACATCGGTCAATGTACTCATGAAGAAATATGTAAAAATTGATGCGATGTTTCTGTACAAAAGAAGTTCATGCACATGCGATGCACCAACCTAGATGATGTTGGAAAACATCCAAAATAAGCTCACAAACAAACGCCACATCTGCTGCCCCAGTCTTCTTGCCCTTCGGACAGAGAGCTATGACGCACTGTATCTTTTCTGATAAACGAATAGTCGCTGCTGCCGCGAAAAGATCAGTCACGTCTGGAGTTTTACATTAAGAATCACGTTCAGACACATCTGATACATAGAGGATGCGAGCCACGACAAACGCCTGAGCCCTGTGGTAAAAGAAAAATCCTCTGCCATCTTTGCAGATGCACATTCGCTTTCTCGCATATGAGCTTCTCCGAAGTGCAAAGCTTGGATACATGCGATACACACAAGGTACGTAGTGAGAAATAGAGCCCTGTAGCAAAAAGAAAGACTGGATACATGCAATACACCTCTGTGCAGGATTGAGCCCATATTGCCAAAAAACGTACTCCTAGACGCAATGCCACTCACGAAGACATGCGCTACAGCGGTGAATTTTGTTTTATTCCTGTGCAAAGCCAAAAGCTCAGAAACATGGGACGTGTAAAACCACTCTTGTGGAATGCATGTGCAGATACGCCTGCATAAAAGCCAAAGATCACACACATGCGCATCATCACTCACAAGAGTATGTACGTACGGTTACACCATGCTTTGGCTTCATAGAGCCAAAAGCGCAGCGAGAATACAGAGAAATCAACGAATCGGAATATGTGTGATGTGTAAGGGAAAGTTCACGCGCATCTGGACAAATATACTGGAGAATGCTAATATATCTGGATGTAAATCGAAAACATCAAACGAACACAAACACATACTCATGGGAAGCATCCCCTATCACACTCGACTGGCTGACC
>CAZDEA010000032.1:5139-8417 GCA_964504485.1 uncultured Candidatus Peribacteria bacterium
GAACACAAACACATACTCATGGGAAGCATCCCCTATCACACTCGACTGGCTGACCTCGTTCGCTTGCAAAAGCGTGCGGATTCTTTGGAACTTTCCAAGGGGGCACGCCAGCGTTTGCAGTGGTTCATCTACGCGGCGATGCATGACGGTAACGTGAGCCTCACGTGTCGTTACTTTGGCATTTCTCGTTCGACGTTCTTGCGTTGGATGGAACGCTTTGATGTGCAACATCCAGAGACACTCGAGGAACATTCTCGTCGTCCACATCATGTGCGCGAGTCCGAAACCAGTGACCATGTCGTCGCACTCATCAAGAAGTACCGCACCGAGCAACCACTGATCAGCAAAGAAGAAATTGAGCTCGAACTCCACAAGACACACTCCATCGCATTGAGCGCATCAACTATTGGTCGCGTGATTGCACGTGAAGGATTCTTCTTTGCCGATACCCCTGCGCACCGCAGTAAGCGTAACCAAAAACTCAACCTCGACGTAGGTTTCTTGCCAAAGAAAAAGAAATTACACAGCAGAGATGAACCTGATGCCGCAACCGAGTGGTCTGATCCGCTGTCGCTCCCTTCCCCCGATATCGCTTCGTAACCATGCGTACGCTCTTCGCTCGCATCGGCTCTGCACTCCTTCGCCTCTTGGCGGCAGGAGCAGCATCTGTGGTATTGGCTTCGAGCACGTTTGTGCCCGTGGCGCTGGCACAGTACCAATTAGAGAACGCATACGGCGCACAAGACTTCGACCTCTTGAATGGAGATTCTGATATCCCTGTCATTGTCATCCCAGATGATGACGATGACGATACAATTCCTCCCGGAGGCTGTCGTGGCAGTTGTCCTATCTTGCCTCGTTCCAGCTCTAGTAGCGTAAGTGTCTCAAGTGCTGCAACAACTTCTTCTATCGGCTCATCTTCGAGTAGGGCTATACGTCCACGTACACCTTTGCGCCCTGCAGCACCTCAAGCATCATCGAATAGTTCGCGCAGTATTTCATCGCAAGAAGCTCTCCGACGCGTACAAAATGCAAATAGGATGAAGGTGCATGCGCTGGAAAGGAGAAAAGCGCGTTTGAACAAATGGAAAAATTCCAACAGTCTCATCTTTACACGTGGCAACTGCGAAGAAATACTCGCAAGCGCTTGGGACTGGCATGGCATGAATATTCCGTTACTCTTTAGCGACGGACTGATCGCCATACCACTTATCGTCTTCTGGCGTCATAAGCGTAAAAAGCAAAAGCACGCTAAGAAAAAGCCGCGCAAAGACGAAATAACAATGTGCTGCCAGATGCTCTTTGGAAAGAAGCAGGTACACATTTATCTGGCGGACATCTTGGGTGTACTCCTCATTATCAGCATGATCGTCGCGGCACTCTTCGGAATGTCTCCTGCCGCACACGCTGAAGCAACAACACCGGCGCAGCGTGTGTTCAGCTCTCGCTTAACCAATAGTTCCGGTACGCCGATTACCAGCCAACAGACATTGCGCTTCAGCTACTGGCGCGGCGGTAACTCCGTACCAGCAGACCTCAATGGTGATGGCACTATTAATACAAGCGCTTCCAACTATGCGGGTTGGCAAGAAGAACACACTGTGACGCCAAACGTCACTGGAGGATTCACAGTGGAATTAGGCAAGTACAGCGGCGGTCTGCCAGTACATCAAATGAGTGTTGAAACTCTGCGAAACCTCTATCTACAAGTAGAAGTGAAGCCCGCAGCTGCGCTTCCTTCTTCCTTCTTCCTGGTAGACCCCTTCCCATTAGATAACCTGCGCGACCGCACCTTCGTGAGCACGAATATCTTCGCACTCAACGCAGACATGCTTGATCAGCGCGATGTGGGTACGGGCAGTGGCTCTATCCCCTATTTGCTCTCGGGCGGCGTACTCCCAGTAAGCACTGTTCCGGGTGGTACAAACGCGGACTTCTTTACCATTGATAACAACAACACCGCTCCAAACAACATCACGCTTAAATTCGGTGGCACATTGAACAAAACCCTTATTTATAGCCAAACAAACAGCCGCTTTGAATTCAATGATGATCTGCATGTTCAAGGAAACCTCACAGTCAGTGGCACCATTAATGGTGTGGACATCACAAGTATTGCCGGTGCCGAAAGTGCTCTTAAAGCCTCCTCTGGAGCTGGGCTGAATCTGAATGTCTCCGGCGGTAACTACCGTATTAATGGCACGGCAACAGATTACGCTGGAGGAAATACTGCACTGGCCAATAATGCAACATCCTACGTGTTCTTAGGCTCGGGCGGTCTCAAAGCCTATACAGGCAACTTCCCTACAGATGAAAGCTTTATCCCTGTTGCTCAAGTTACTACTGCTGGTGGCGCCATCACTGCAATTGATGATAAGCGCATCGTCAGCAGCGACGACCGCGAAGTGACTGTGAAAAAAGCTATTCAGCCAGGATTCTCTGACGCTACATACCAAGCGGATGCTTCGGATAACGTGGGTATCCTAGAATCCACCTTCGATACTATTAATAGCAAGAACTTCTACAAGTGGACATCCACCAGACCCACTTTGCAGGATTACGATGTGATTATCCAAGTGCCGCTTTCTCAGAAGTTTATTCGCTGGAAGTCTGGCTCGCTGAAGATCTACTACCGCACGACATCGTCTTCGAATGCGAACAACAGACTGGATATCTCGGTATTCGATACAAACGGCACGCCAGTGTCGCTCACTGGCACCGCAACAGGCCTGGCTTCTACCGCTTGGGACAGCACTACTCTTGACTTCTCGGGTTCACCCACCTGGACAGCTGGCCAAAGTATGATCATAAAGATAAAAGTGTCGGCAAAAGACAGCTTCCAGGCTCACATTGGTGCAGTAGAACTGCTCTACGATGACTTGCAGTCGCCGTAAGAAACTGCTATACTAGTTAGATTTATTTCTTATCCCAAATACCCACACCCACATTATGGAAACCTTCACACGCCTCCGTCGGCAGATGCGATCAAGCATCGCCTTAGGTGTGCTCGTGACGCTCCTCGGGACACTTCCGGGTGTGGCAGTCGCAGCGGGCACGACCCTACTGGTCAATACGGAATCCTTCGAAACCATCGATGATGGCGACGGATCCACCAATATTGAACTGCGTTTTGGAAACTCCACCAAGACGATCAAGTTCCTCACGACGAATAAATTCCAGTTCTCCCATGGCATCAGCGTACTGGGCAACATGTCCGGTTCATCCTTGATGGTCGACGGAGAAGCAATCGTCAAAGGAACCTTGAGTGCTTCCGGCGC
>CAZDEA010000033.1:0-8242 GCA_964504485.1 uncultured Candidatus Peribacteria bacterium
ATGCCTCGCTTGCTCAGCATCCCCTACACACTCCATAACCTCGGAGCAAACGCCACAAATGCAGGAATCACAGATTTGACCGCTCACACATCGTTGACCTTCGTGAACTCCACGAACATCGACTGTCCTGGTGCAAACCACGACACGTGCACAGCAGGTCCTTTGGCTGCTGGCGGAAGCATTACGGGACTCATCCGCTTCCTCGTTCCCGATGGCGCTGGTAACGGTCAGTTCCAGATCTACGGAATGGGACAGGGTGGTAACCACCCCAACACTCGTGAGTACCTGTGTGGCGTTCCACTTTCTTCGTCTTCCAGCTCTTCCACATCCTCTTCGAGTTCCTCATCTACTAGCTCCTCTTCCTCCTCAAGCTCTTCCTCGAGTTCGGAGAGTGGCCAGCCAGTTCTTGAAATGAGTAAGTCCATCCATGTGGTGAACTCTCTTACGCAGTTTGTGACATACGCAGTGACAGTTTCGAACACCGGAACGGCAACCGAGCCTGCTTTTGTACTTACTGATACGAACTTCGGTTCCCAGGACTTTGTCGATTATGCTGGCCCTATTGCGAATTGTGACTTGTCTGGCAACACCTTGACGTGTGACCCAGCAAGCCTCGCTCCGGGCAACTATTTGACCCAGTACTTCACGTTTAGCTATGCCGATACGCCTTGCGAAGAAGGTTTGATCAACTCCGCAACGGCTACCTTTAACGGCGGCGAAAACGTGAGCGGTGCAAGCTTCACGGGTCCTCGTCCCGGTTGTTCCGCAAGTTCTTCCAGTTCTTCGACTTCATCTTCGTCTAGCTCATCCAGCTTCTCTTCACTGTCTTCCTCGAGCATCTCTTCCTGTGGTTACACCATTGATGGCAACGCCACATGGGGAATCAGCCAGAACTGCAGCAACGAAAGCGGCCAGATCTGCTCACCTATGTTCATGGGTGGCATGAGCCGTCCCAATGATTTCGATGCCACAGCAACATTTACCGTTCCTGATGCACATTGTTCCAGCATCCGCGTAACGCTCTTCGTAGATGGAGTGGAGCGCGGGACAAGCCCTTGGCTGAACTACACAGGAGCATCTTCCGATCTCCCCTCTTCTTGGACACATCACATTGGCAACCTCTCCGGAGGTGCTGAGCACAGTGTGTGGTTGCAAGCCGAAGGTGCAGAAGGTGGCTGCAATACGGGATACCTCGCTTCTTGGGGTGGAACGCTGTCGATTGACTCAGAAATGCAGTCTTGCTCTTCTAGCTCTTCTTCCAGCACCACATCCAGCTCCAGCAGCAACTCTTCTAGCTCAAGCTCTTGTGATGAAGAGGACGAAAACTGCAGCTCCTCATCCAGCTCCAGTTCGAGCTCTTGCGACGTAGAGGAAGAGAACTGTGGTTCGTCTTCTTCCAGCTCCAGTGCTTGCAATGAAGAATCTCAGAGCTGCAGCTCCTCGAGCTCTTCCGAGCCTTCCGGTCCTTTGGAAATCAGTTTTGACACTCTCGCAGGGAGCTACCGCGGCCACGAAACAGACCGCGCAGATGCAAACATCAGCTTCCTTTCGAAGTTCTACGGATTTGGCTCTGATATCGCTCCATTCGGCTTTGGAGGCTCGTCCGACACTCCTTTGAGCGATAAAGAACTGGAATACATCTGCGCTCTTCGCCGCTCTGGATTCCAGAACACGTACACGTTCTTGCCATTCTTTGCACAGAGCATTGCAGAGGAATTGAACCGCGACCCGTTCTTCATCCAGGAATTGCTCCAGGATCCTCAGTTGTGCGACAAGAACTTGGCTGCACTCCGCAGTTCCAAGAAGGTTCTCGCCAAGACCAACGTAACCGTGCCTATGAATGCAGAGGGCTACTTGGTGTCCACCAATGAGTTCTGGAACAAATGCTTCCAGGGTAAAGAGGTGCTCGGCTTGGACTTCCACAAGATCACTGTCCAGGACGCTCGTGGTTTGGATAAGGAAATCTCGTGCGACAACTACATGCTCAAGGCCAGCGATGGAAAAGGCGGCCCCGAGCGTTGGCTCTTTGGAGGCACGAACATGCTCTCCTTCGAATTCCTCTTCTACCGCGATGAGATGCGCTACGTGTTGCCAGATGGGTATTCCATCTCGCTTGCAGACGACGTTCTCTAAACACGAATTCAAAAACGCAAGAGGCACCTTCGGGTGCCTTTTGTGTATAGGTTGATTAGCGGTGCGAAGCAATGAACCCTATTGGGTTCACGGCGTACTGGAGTGCCTCTCCACGACCAGGAACGCTCGAAGGCATGTAGGGGATGTGTGCGTCTTCCTGGGGCTCACCGCGATCCACTTGAAGGTGCAAGTGCGGCGCTGCGGTGTTGCCCGTCATGCCTACTTCGCCAATGCCTGTACCTGGCTGCACCACCTGACCCGTTTCGACCTGTACATAGCCTAAGTGGCCGTAAATGGCGTAGTACGTCTGGCCATCTACCCGGTGCTCTACGATGACGTGCCTGCCGAATTCTGCCGTGGAGCGCACAGCGTGCACTTTGCCCCCGCCAATACTACGAATGGGCGTACCCAGAGGCAGCTTGAGGTCAATACCTGCGTGCTTACCCGTGAACTCTCCGCTATCGGGGTTGTACGTCCCAAAGAAGCGTGTGGAGTAAAAGAGCTTAGAGGTAAGTGCGGCAATGCTTTCGGGTGCGTCACGGTTATCCATGATGGAATCCAAAGGTTTTGTGAGAACGGCAAGATCGTATGCAGGCAATGCCACGTACTCATCTTGGGTCATCTCGCTAAAGCTGCGGTTCCATTCCTGAGGTGTCTTCATGGCGCCCCAGTTGGGGATGCGGCCTACAGGATAGACAGCACGTCCAAATGCAGGAAAAGCAGAAGGCACCTCCGGAACAATTTCGGGCACTGCCGGTGCAACCACTTCGGCAATGGAGGACGAAGAGGAAGAAGCTTCTGGAGGAGGCAGAACAGCAGGAAGTTCCTGCACGATCACTGGCAGAGCTTGCTCAAGTGGTGCGGAGGAGGAACTTTCGTCGGCAGCCTGGTGCAACTCATCCTGTACAGGAGTATCTGTCGTTACCGCTGCAAGAACGCAGGACTGGAACTCTGCATCCGTCGATGCGGGCGTCGCAAACATGCAAGCATGTCGCACTTCGACATCGCGGAGGAGAACACCCTGCAGGGAAACATCGTTCTGGATAATTGCGCTGAAGAGCGACACGCCCAAGAGGACACCAACGGTGGCAGCCGTGAGAGAATCCACCCACAATCGAACAGCGTGTTTTGATGTTTGTATTGTTTCCATTTCCTATAATTATAGCATAATTCATATTATTAGTCTATATACACCTGCGTCTTAAAAAGGCGTCCGTAGACGCCTTCTTAAAAGAATTTCGAGGGAATGGGCACATTACGCGCTTTTGCTGCTGCCGAACGCAGTGATCAAGCACACTGCGGCGATTGCTGCGTGCAAGTAGTTATCGGGTGTGTTGACCACAAAGAGACCCAGTACAGAGCCTCCCATGAATCCCAGAACAGCAACAAGTGCGTAGACCAGTCCAAATACCATCAGGAACAAGCGTGAGTACTGATATCCCGTCGAAGCAGCCCAGAGACCCACTACTCCGCTGAGGATGTGCACAACGCTGTGTGTGGTATCGACTTCAAAAAGCCCCAGAAGCGGGCTTGGGAGAATGAATCCAAGAAGTCCTACAATGAGCAGAACCAATCCTAGGATCCACGTAAGAGGTTTTACGAGCATGGACATACAAATTGGGGGGAAAGTTTCCTCTTATGCTACGCATTCACAGGCGTTGTGCCATAGACGGCAGCTGCCATCTGGTATGTGATACCGAATCTCCTATACTACGTGTGTGGCAAAAACCGACCCTGCACTGCGCACGCGCAACCTGTACGACCCCAAGGCCAAAGAGCCGTATCGGCTCAGCAGAAGCAAACTGGAACTTTTTTTACAGTGCCCGTGTTGTTTTTACCTCGATCGTCGCCTGGGCTTGAACCGGGTCGATGGCCCTCCTTTTACACTGAACATCGCCGTGGATGCACTTCTGAAGAAAGAATTCGACCTCCTGCGTCTTGCTGGGGAAACACACCCTCTCATGAAAGAATTCGGCATCAATGCCGTGCCGTTCCGCCACAGACTTATCGACGAGTGGCGTGATAATCGCAAAGGAGTGGGTTACGTACATCCTAAAACCAAATTCCATTTTTATGGAGCGCTCGATGACGTATGGATGGACCCGGAGCAAAACCTCTATGTCGTGGATTACAAAGCAACGGGAGTAGAAGGACCTGTATCTCTGGAAGGCGAATGGAAGAAAGCCTACAAACGCCAAGTGGAGATCTACCAGTGGTTACTGCGTAAGCAGGATCTTCCCGTGAGCGACACCGCGTACTTTGTGTACGTAAATGCCGATAAATCTGTCGAAAAATTTGATGGGAATCTCGTCTTCCATATGACGATCCTCCCGCATGAGGGTGACGACCGATGGGTGGAGGGGGCACTTGTAGAGGCATGGAATTGCCTCCAAAGGGATGAGTCCCCGGCTCCTTCCCCGGTTTGTGAATGGTGTGCCTACAGAAACGCATTCCAGCGGCCAAAACGCAGCGAGGAATAGCGCAAAAGCCCTAGCACAAAGCAGGTGTGCTTCCGTATACTGCCGCTGCGCGGAGAGGTGGCTGAGTGGTCGAAAGCGCCACACTGCTAATGTGGTATACGGTTTTAAACCCGTATCGAGGGTTCAAATCCCTCCCTCTCCGCCATAAACCAGAACGGCTGTGTACATAAAAAACCGCCTACAGTATCCTTCGCTGCACTCTTTGTAATTAGCCGTTCGGTTTATGGCGAGCCATGCACCCGAGCCGCAGCGAGTGGTACATGGCGATATCCCTTTGTCCCCCGTTCTATGCATGAATCTATCCTCCATGATCCGTTCAACGACACACCCAGCGTCTTTACGGTGCTCGAGCCAAAGGAAGGAGAAACCGTACTTGATGTCACTCTGGGACTCGGTGGTCATGCGCGAACCTTTGGCGGGCTTATAGGAGCAACGGGGACACTCCTTGCCCTGGATGCCGATAGCCAGAACTTGGAAGATGCGAAAAAGAAGCTGCAGGATGTTCCATGCAAGACACAACTGATCCATGCAAACTTTTCGCAATTGCCATCATTGGATCTACCGAAGGTAGATGTGCTGTTTGCCGATTTGGGTTTGAGCTCGCCACACTTGGATGATGCAAGCAGAGGATTTTCGTTCCGCGCTTCTGCACCACTGGATATGCGCTTTGATCGTACATCCGGCCGTACGGCAGCGGAACTCTTGCGCAACAGTTCCTTTGAAGATATTCGCACTATCTTGAAGGAGTACGGTGAACTGAGAGAATCCGGCTACGTGGCACGCGCCATTGCCGATACCAACGCGAGCGACACGCCCATCGAAACGACGACAGATCTGGTGAATTGCATACAGAAGACACTTGGTTGGCGCACGCCGCAGTTACTGCCCAAGATCTTCCAGGCTATTCGTATTGCCGTGAACGACGAACTGGGCGCGCTCAAGATTCTCTTGGAACATGGTCCAACACTCCTCAAACCAGGTGGCCGCATGGGCGTCATTAGCTTCCATTCTTTGGAGGACCGCATGGTGAAGCTGTGTTTTCGCGAGTTGTGTGCCGTCGAAAAGGATGAAGTGACAGGACAGGACAAAACCGCACCACGCTTCTTCACTCTCACAAAGAAATCCATTGTGCCTTCCCAGAAGGAAATTGATCGCAACCCACGTGCGCGCAGTGCAAAATTCCGCGCGGTGCGTAAAGCTCTCTAGTACATAGGGTATACTGATTGCCTGCGTATGACTGAGAACACACCATCTTCGGGTGCGCCCAGGCGCGTGTCGCTAGGCCGCTTGGTAAACAGCAGCACGGTGTTGCTGATGACCGCTATCGGCTCGCTGATTCTTGTCTTGGCATTTCTCATTCTCTTCCACGAGAATGCGAATGCCACAAACGGGTACCGTCTGCGTACGCTCGAAAGTGAGCGCTCAGCACTCCTACTGCAGTTGGAGATTCTCAATATGCAAGCCGCTCAAGCGCAGGCACTGGAAAGTCTGAACGCCGATACTCAAGTGCAAGCCATGGTGCAGGTGAAAAACGCCCGCTACGTCGATCCGACAACAATTAAAGCTTCGTCCTCCTCCAGCAGCACAAATAGTAGCAGCGTCAGTAGCACGGGATCCGGTTCCGCTCGTCCTTAAATACTGCGCACCTGAACCGTGTTTACGGTGAGGTCGTGCACGCGCGTATCGGACACAAGCACAATGCGATCCCCTTTGCTGAGAAGCTTTTGCGTGCGGATGTACTCCAATGCACGAGCCACGTTATCTTCTGGGTCCTCGGCAAACGGAAGTTGCAGAGGAATAGTTCCAAACGAAAGCGCTAACTGGCGGCGCACAGCTTCGGTATCGGTAAAGGCCAAAATAGGCAGACGAGGACGGAACTTACAGACGTCCAGTGCGGTCTTGCCGGATTTCGTCATGACCACGAGAGCCTTGGCCTGGATAGACACGGCGAGCTTCACAGCAGCCTCTGCGCGTGCCTCGCGCTCGTCAGCAATAGGTTGATTTTCCATCTGCTGAGACTTCTCAATATGTTTTTCGGTTTCCGTGAGCACCCGATGCATGGCATCGAGAGCTGCGAGCGAGTACTTGCCGCTCGCTGTTTCGCCAGAGAGCATCGTGGAATCCGTCGCGGTCATGGCTGCGTGCGCAATATCCGTGACTTCGGCGCGTGTTGGCATGGGCTTCCCTATCATGCTTTCGAGCATATGGGTTGCCACAATCACGGGCTTTCCCTGTGCCTTACAGAGAGCCACAATACGATCTTGGATGACCGGAATACGCTCAAACGCCATCTCTGCTCCTAGATCACCACGAGCAACCATGATGCCATCGCTGGCAGCAACAATGCTTTCGATATTCTCGACAGCTTCGCGCGTTTCAATCTTCGCAAACACTGCTGCAGAACTCTTTTTGGAATGCAGAAAACCTTTTACTTCCTCCACTTCATCGGCAGAACGCACGAAAGAAAGCGCGACGAAGTCGACGCCAATCTCTGCACCAAAACCAATATCAGACCAGTCTTTTTCTGTAATCGAAGGCATGGTGAGCTTTGCTCCCGGAAGATTCACGTGCCTGCGTGAACCGATGCTCGCATCGTCATTGGCTTTTGCGATTACCGAACCGTTCTTTTCGATCGAGACAATCGAAAAGCTACTCTCTCCATTATCCACGAGAATGGCCTCTGCTTGGGGCACGTCCTGCGCAAACTTATCGTGCTGCACAATAATTACTGGGCGAGATTCTCCAGCAAGCGGCACGGCCGAGAACACCACTTCGTCACCTTTGCGAATCACAATAGGAGCATCCACATCACCTGTGCGCACCTCAGGGCCTTTGGTATCAAGAAGGACGCCAATACAACGTGGCTGACCTTTTTTGATGTACTCATCATTCAGCGCATGCACGATGCCAATCACTTTGCCATGGCCTTCCTGATTGCCATGGGAAAAGTTGATGCGCGCAATGTTCATACCGGCATCTGCGAGCGCACCAATTTGCTCCTTGGTACAAGAAGCGGGACCGAGCGTGCAGATAATTTTCGTGAAGCGCATAGATTGGTGTGAATGTTGCTCTTCTGGAAGCGCAAAATCTACAGGTATTGTACCAGAAACGCTTCAAATCGACAATTCAGAATACGGTCAGCTGGGCTGCAAAACCGTACGAACTGCGTTGGCTTTTGCCTGGTCCGCCAGGCGCTGCACTTCTCCCATGTAAGCCAAAAGCTTCTGCTTCTTGAGGTGTGTTGCCTTCGACACGTTGTCTTGGATTTGGCTGAGGCGACGCAGAGATTTTTCGCAGGTCTCGGCGAGGGAATCAATTTGTGCCTGATCAAGTACAGGGGTGCCACGATGCTCAATCATGCTCAGAAACTGGATCTTCGCATGGGCAATCGTCTGCGAGAGTTGCGCACGCAACTCCTGCAGGTGTTCTTGCATGCTTACGGTGCGCACGCGGTGGGCTTCTGCTGTTTCATGCGACACGCGCTGCACTTCCCATACAAGACCACAGGCTTCGAGTAAGCGAATGACAATGCCCGAGACATCAAACTGCCACCAGCGCATACCGTGAAACGCATTGCGAGGGAATGCATGGTGATTGTTGTGCCAGCCTTCTCCCATGCCAAGTAAACC
>CAZDEA010000034.1:0-8013 GCA_964504485.1 uncultured Candidatus Peribacteria bacterium
CAGCTTTTTGGCTTCGAGGAGAATGGACCCATCCCCTGCTCCCAAATCCCACACACGATCCTGCGGTTGGAGCCCGGCAAATTCAGCCATGGCACGTGCCAAAGAACGCGAGGTGCGGATGTACGGCGTCATCAAAAAAAGATGATGCACCATCGTCACAAGCACACCGAGCGTGAGCAATGTTGCAAGGCCAATGCATATCCAAACAAACATATTTCGAATTCTGAAGATACAAGACACAAGATACAAAACAAGGTCGGAGCGTATTTTTTCTATAATCCAGAACGTTGTTTCTTGCTATCTTGTCTCTTCAACATTCGCCTTCATCGAGACATGAAAATACTTTTTCCGCGCTCCGCGTAGGGAGCGATCACTGTCATGCGCCCGGCGGCATCTTTCACAATCCAATACCTGGTGCCCGTCCCCGTGACAGGCGCCAAGGGATCACGCGGGAGTTCGGCGACGTACGTCCCCGAGAGCATCTCCAAACGCACGCCATGAGTGCAGGGCAAACCTTCGCTACCCGTGCGGCAAATCTCCTCGCTGGTACCCAAAGGAATATCTGCAGGGAGCGTATCGTGATCCACCAAATACTGGTGTGCTGCGTTGATGATGGCATTCACATCGCTCTGCCTCTGTGCGTTGCGTGCGTCGGCAAGTTGCTTCGACGGATTGAGTGCGATGATGGTGAGGAACATCAACACGGCCATGATCGCGATCACTAATAGGAGCTCGATGAGCGAAAATCCCGCGCGGCGATGATGAGGCTGATACAACATAGTATGAGGAGCACGATGCACTACTAAGCAGGAGTGTAGCAAGTCGATACCACTGCGTCATCTTGCGGGGATATCGCACACCACGGGCTGGGGTCGCACACGATGCTCAGGAGTTTTGCCTGCCATCCACTGATCAATGGAATCGAAACAATCGGTGTACATATTGCGCATGCTGTCATCAGCGTAGAACGCCACGTGCGGAGTGGTGACCACGCTGGGATGAGACACTAACTCTTTGTTTTCGGAGAAGTTTTGCTCGTGTTCCAGCACATCGAGGAGCGCGTAGCGCAGTGTGCCAGACTTGAGTGCCTGGAGAAGCGCCGCTGAATCGATCAGTCCTCCGCGTGCGGTATTCACTAGTACGGCTCCCTTTTTCATCCGTGCAAATTGCGCCTTACCTATGATGTGGTGCGTTTCGGCGACATCTGGGAGATGCAATGTGAGAATATCGGCATTCTCTAGCACGGCGTCCAGAGGCAGGTATCGCACCCCCAAGAGATCTTCGAGATCGGTATTGCGGCAGACATCTGTCGCCACGATCTTCATGCCAAAGCCATGGGCGATCTGAGCCACTCTGCGGCCGATTTTCCCCGTACCGACAATACCAATGGTTTTCCCTCGCAAAGCCATTCCACGCAAACCGTGATAATCAAACTGACCGCCTTCCACACGATCATTGCCCTCCCCTACATGACGCAATGTAGAGAGAAGGAGTGCAAACACGTGCTCGGCAATCACATGCGAACCATAGTCGGGCACATTGCATACAGTGATGTCACGCTCACGACACAACTCAAGGTCAATGTGATCAAACCCCACCGAACGCGTACACACCAAACGCACATCTGGGAGTTGTTCCAAGACAGAAGCACGCACAGGCGTGGTAATGAACACCGAAAGCACTTGCACATTCTTCGCCGCAGCAACGAGAGCGGATTCGTCCAGGTGACCTTCTATACGAACAGATGGAAAACGCGAACGTATAAGATCCTTGTCTTCCGGATCAACATCGACGAAGAGGATGGATGCAGCCATACAATCATCATAGCGCCCCGCTCAGACAAAAAAAGCTCTTGCTGCAACAAAGGTAAACCCCTGCTACACTTTCCCTTATATGAAAAAGGCTTCCGGCCTGATCGTCGCGCTCGCACTGACTACAGGACTTGTGGTGGGCATGTTTGCGACGCGCGGAGCATTTTTTGCATCCATCGCCGACGATTGTGACGGCAAGCCCTACGGATACACGGGATGCCCTTTGATCAAAGGCAGCAGCACCAGTGCTCCTTCCACTTGTGGCAACGGTGACCTGGATGGCGATGAAGAATGTGACAACGGCAGCAGCAACGGACAAGCCGGCAATGCCTGTTCTGCCATGTGTCGATTGCGCTACTGCGGAGACGGCATCATTAATTCAGATTTGGATGAGGAGTGCGAACCAATAGCTGAAGAGTATTACCGTAAAACTGGCAGCGGAGACGAGCTGGTAATTGAGCGTGTGTTCTCGGCTCCACAATGTGGCAACTACTGCACGCCGCCCAGCTGTGATGAAGACGGCATGTGTGCCGGCGGTTGCACCATGCAATTCCTCCCTGCTTGCCAAGCATCTTCATCTTCGGGTTCTGGAGCAAGCTTGGTCGAAAGTAGTAGTGCTGCAAGTAGTACTGCATCATCTGCAGCAAGCGTTGCTTCCTCTGCTTCATCTAGAACATCCGTTGCGAGTAGTGCAGCGAGTAGCCGAGTGAGCAGTAGAGCCAGTGCTTCTTCGGCATCATCACGCGAACGCACCGGCTTGAGCATTACCATGGAAGGCCCGCTTGCCGTGCAAACGGGACAGAATGCTGTCTTCCGTATTATTCTGCGTAACCACTCCAAGGAAGCAGTAAAAGGCATCGTCGTAACGGACTACCTGGTGAACTACGGCGGGTATGGCGGATTTACACTGGAAGCTGCGAGTGGTGGTGGTACGTGCCGACTCACTGGAGTTACCGTGCGTTGCCAGGGAATCGACATGAATGTGAACGAGACCAAAGTCCTGCAATTGAACTTCGTCTTCCAACCTTCGCCTTCGTGCGTGCAAAGGTCGGTACAGGCATATGCAACGGTCTTGGGAAACACCGTGGAGTCTGATGAGTCCGATAACGAAACAGAGCCTGTGTGGACGACCGTACGTTGTGTAGGTGGCGGGACAATCCCCTCATCTGCTGCTGCATCGAGTGCGGTGTCTTCGTCGGGATCCGGCTCATCACTGTCGTCTGCGAGCGGTTCGGTGGTGTCATCCGTGTCTTCGACATCCTCAGAAGCCCAAAGTAGCGTCGCTCCTCCACCACCTCCAGATGTTTGCGGAAACGGTACGGTAGGACCCACGGAAGAATGTGATGGCGGACCTGCGAATGGATCGCCCGGCAATGTCTGTAGCACGGACTGCAAACGCATACTGCCCGCCGCACCCATGAGCAGCTTCGATGCCATGCGCCCTATGTTGCTCTGGGCATCCGGAGGTCTGCTGTTGTTGCTCCTGATGATCTACGGATTCATCAAGCGCAAAGCCATTATGGGTATGTTCCATAGAGGCGGTGACGCAGACATCGTCCCCGAGGCTCCTGCAGGAGAAGCTCCTAAATCGCTGGATGACGTGCCTTTGGACGAGATTGAGATGCCTTGGCGAAAGTTTTAGTCGACTGGCTTACCGTTTGTTTCGGGATCCACAGGCTCTTGCTGATCCCATTCTCGAAGATTCTTCAGGTGTTCCGTCAGGCTGCGTCGCGATAATCCCAGTAACGCTGCTGCCTTGCCGACATGGCCTTGCGTGCGCACGCGTGCTTGTGAGCAAAAGAGATCGATAATGGCGCCACGAACTTCCTCAATACGATTCGGCGGAAATGGCAGACGAACGGGAATGAATTCTTGGTTTCCATCGCGCTCCAACGGGCCCACTTGTACTCCTCCACGGTACGCAGCGTACACACCAGCACCTGTTGTCTCGGCAGGTCCCTCTTGAATGGCTTGGGCAATATCCTTCTCTGTCATGGCCAAACGGCTCGTGCGCCCATGCCTTGTGGACGCAAAGTAATAGGCGCGTTCGATGGTTTGTTTCACATCACGCACGTTCCCCGGGAACTGCGCTTGCAACAACATGCTTCTTGCTCGAGGCGTGAGGATGTGCGGGCCTTCTGCTGCGTGTGGAAGTTTGGAGAGAAGAAACTGCATGAGGTTCCCACGATGCTCCTCTGTGCGTTCGGCCCACGAGGGAAGATTGATCTCGCACGCACGAAGACGCTGGTACAGATCGTTGCGGAAGAGATTCTTTTTCACGCGATACGCGAGGGGCTGGTTCGTAGCGCAGACCACTTTGACCTTCACTTCTCTCGCCTTGCTTTCGCCTGCCCTGCAATACATGCCATCTTCGAGAATGCGCAGCAGCTTCGCCTGTTGGCTGAGAGGCATATCGCCGATTTCGTCGAGAAACAGCGTTCCGCCATCAGCCAATTCAAATGCGCCTTTGCGATCATCGACAGCTCCGGTGAACGCGCCTTTTTTGTGACCGAACAGTTCGCTTTCGACGATGCCTTCGTTCAAGGCTGCACAGTGCACGACAACGAATGGCTTCTCTGGAGCGTTCGCTTCTCCATTGTGCGCACGCAACTTGCTGACTGCCTTCGAAAACGGCTCTTTGCCCGTTCCCGTTTGACCGCGAAAGGTCATCACCAATGGCGTCGAGGCATACGTGCGAGTCATGTTCCATGCCTTTTCCATCGCTGGATCTCCACCGATTTCCAACCCGCACTCTCGTGCGAGCAGCTGCTCTGCCGTCTCTAGAGGCGTGACTTTTTCGAAAGTTTCCCCTCCTGCTCCTGCCGTTGGAAATCCGTCTAGACTCATAAAAGGGGCATACTATAGTGTTTTTTCTCAATACGACAAGTATCTCAGGCAACCAAAGAAAAGGGTCACAAAGGGAGGTGTGGAACATTGCAGACAACTGCTACACTGCGCGCACGTTCTTTTTACGGGCCCATCGCCCTTCGTCAGGCTCAGGACGAAGTGCAATACAATGGCTCGCAGAACAATTCGATCATTTTTCTTTTACGGGCCCATCGTCTAACGGTTAGGACAGCGGGTTTTCAGTCCGCTAATCGGAGTTCGATTCTCCGTGGGCCTGCCACGTACTTTTCCTTTCTATGTCGTATCCCAAGCCTCGACGTTCGAGACATCATTTTGCGGTGAAGAAGAGCAAATCCGGGCTTGGCCTGTTTGCACTGTCGCCCATTAAGCGCGGACAGTTTGTGATTGAATACTGGGGCAAGATCATCACCGATGAAGCAGCCGAAAAAAAGGGAGGCAACTACCTGTTTGATCTCGCAGACACCACATACACCATCGACGGCACCACGCGCGCAAACCTTGCCCGGTACATCAACCATTCCTGCAAACCCAACTGCGAAGCCATCCTCGATGGCAAACGCGTATTCATCAATGCCACTCGCGCGATAAAAGTGGGCGAAGAACTCTCGTACGATTACGGCAAAGAATATTTCGTGGAAATGATTCGCGAGAAAAAGGGATGCCAATGCGGGAATCACCGCCCAAAGAAATAGAGTAATTGGAGCGTGTGATCAGGCGTTTTCTGCAGCTTCGCTTGCCTCAAAAAGAGGCAAACGAATATCCAGCAGCATGCTTTTCATCCGTGCGCGAACGCGCTTGGTGAATCCTTCTACATCGAGAAACCGGAGCATGCGGCCATTCACATCGTCATCCTCTGCTCCACGCTCCATCATATATCGTGCCAATGCACAGGAGGCGCCTTCGAAAGGATCTTTATCAAACAAATCAAACATCCTCGTATAGGTCAGTTGTATCCTCCGCGCTAATTCCGTATCGGGAACTTCATCCCCACACACGGCGTGTGCCTCGGCAGCAAGAAGCCATGCAACATGTTGATCCGATTTCTCTTCATGTACCTGCATCACTTGCTCAAGAGAATGTGCATTCTCAGGCAAAAAATCATCCGTTCCCTCCGCGGCATATCCTGCAAGCGCGATGACGAATTCGTGTGGCGTGCTGTCGTGATACAACAATCCCGTACCACTCTGAATATTGCTCGTCTGTCGTAGACGCCTATTCCTGCGCACCGTCGGATCGATACCAAGGATCTGCCAGTAGTCGATCTGGCATTCGACAAGCAGGCACGTAAGGGCATGACCCGCCTCATGAATGGCAGTCATGTACAGTTCCTGTGGAGCACGCTCAAGGGGATGCACAGACGTATTAGAATACATAAAGTATTACTTTGCAATACTGAGAGTTTTAGGCTTCAATAGCCCAGCAACTGTTCTTTTAAATGTGTGCAAACGGAGACGTTCTCCACTTTGCAAGTTTTGTGTCCAATTGATCGATCGAAAGGATTTTTCATGAAGCGCTTCATGATCGTATTGGGTCTTCTCTGTTTGACCCAAGGATTTGCCCGGGCTGATTTCATTACCTTGACGAAGAGTAATGGAACATTCTTGGCGGGTACTGGTATACCGACTGGCTATTTCACCATCGATAACGGTGCGAATGGTTCGTCGACGAATATCCAAGTACGTTCACGCGATACCGGAGTTCCACTCTCACAAGTGGGAAATCAGTATTACGTGCAAACGGGACTCGCTGGGAACAATGTTTCGCCGTGGTGGCAGTTTGATTTTCAGTTCGACATTGGTGGTCTTCCGCTACCAGCGTCGAGCGTCATCCTGCGACTACGGGTCGATTTTGATCCAACTGCAGCAATCTCTTTCACAGACGTCCTGCTTCCGGCAGACGCCTGGGGGACAGCATTTCGTACGAACCCAGCGAACGGTACTTGGAGTGATAACACCACTCCATGGGCCGTGAGTGAGTCGTGGAATATGGGCTTTGCCTTTTGGCAAGGATTAGGCGCTCCGGCGTTTGATCCCAATGCCACAGGGCAATACGCCATCCAGTTCGGCGCGTATGCGAACGAACAGACGATTGCAGAGACCACGGTCTTCGCAAACGTCATGGCCGTCCCGGTTCCCGCAGGTCTGGTACAAGCAGGCATCGGCATGAGTCTGGTCGGAGCAATCTGGCTGGCTCAGTACCGTCGACGCCAACAGCGATCCCAAGTGATCGCTGCCTAGTAACCGTTAGAACAGTTGCACCGTCGACTACCCAGCAATGGGTAGTCGATTTTTTGCTGTATACCGCCGTATTTGCCCTTGCACTATATTTGCTTTTTTACCGAAATTGTTATTAAATACACATAGCAACTGTTCCGTGAAACCACAGGTGATGAGGAGTGTCCTCATCCGCAGTACTCTTTCGTGGCCACGAAAGATTCAAGGAGAGATTCATGAAGCGTTTGTTTGTCGGTCTTCTGGCGGCGGGATTCATCCTGCTTGCTACTCAACTGTCTTTCGCAGAGGACGTCGTCCCCTCGAAGGCAAACGGGGACTTCATCCCCGGGTCCGGAATTCCGGGTGACAACTTCACCTCCAGCGTCACCGCTGGGGGCCAGTCACTCTGGATCAAGCCCCGCGGCCGGGACACCGGCCAAGCCTTGTCCATCCTCGGGAACCGGTACGAAGTCGCGCCTGGATTCGCCCTCAACGGGACGAGTCCGTGGTGGAACTTCGACTGGCAGATGAGTCCTGGGCCGAACGGGCTTTCGACGTCATCGTTTCTGACGATGAAGGTCGATTTCAATCCCGCGATCGCCACAACGAGCTTCGTGACCCTCACAGGGACACTAGCGAGTTGGGGCATCACCAATAACCCTGGCGGTGGCGCATGGGATCCGAGCAATATCCCATACGTCGTGGCGGATTCCTGGAATTACGGCTTCGCTTTCTGGGCGAGCCAACCCGGGTACATGCCATACAACAACGCAGCGCCAGGCGAGTATGAGATCCAGTTGATCTTGTCCGATCCTAACAACGCTGTGTTGGGTCAGGTCAACGCTTTCGCCGTGATCAGTGCAGTACCGGAACCGAGCACGTACGCTCTGGTTATCGGGACCGTGTTGATCGGTGGCGGAAGTTACTGGTGGAAGCGCCGAAAGGCGCAGCAAGCTCTGCTTGCGTAGCCAACAACGCCGTTGCAAGACGGCATGTATTAACCCCTGAACAGTTGCATGTGCCGCTTTGTGTCTTTGTACACGAAGCGGTTTTTTTATGTGTGTATTTATTCCACCCAGAGCAAAAGACTCTTCAAGTAATCCGCCTCCGGGTGATACAAG
>CAZDEA010000035.1:0-2265 GCA_964504485.1 uncultured Candidatus Peribacteria bacterium
CCCATGCGCATCCTCGCACTCGAAACCGACTTCGACAGGCTCAAGACACGCTTTCTGTCTTCAGACGAGCGCGAGATTATGACGGTGCATTTTCACTGGTTCAAATTCTTCGGATCTTTTGTGTGGGCGGGATTATTCACGGCGATGTTGGCGGTGCTCGCAGCGTGGATGCCCATCCAGTTCCAGCTCCCTACCTTGCCGGTAGTCGTCGCGTTTCTCCTGCTGTGGTTGTTCTTCGTCTTCCCACGTTTGATGCGCGCGTACATCGACTGGCAGTACGACTGCGTGGTGATCACCACAGACAAAGTGGTTATCGTGGATCAGTCCTCCATCTTTCGACAGAAGATCACGCCTATTAACCTGGAGAACGTATCGGGAGTTTCCACCGAGACACAGTTCTGGAATGTGTTTCACTTTGGCACATTGCACTTGGACCTAAACGAAAGCGCAGGCGCAGAGCACACGCTGCGCTTCATCAACCGTGCGAGCCATGTTGCTGCTGCCGTGACCGAGGCGCTCACAAACTTCCAACGCAGGAAGGATTTGCGCAGGTACCCGCATGGGGATCCGAAGGCGGAGGAGGCATAAACAATAACCAATGACCAAATCGCAATGACCAATTGGTTATTGGAGCTTGGTGCTTGGTCATTCCCACGATAAGATTCTCCCATGAAGTTATCCCAGTTATTCACAAAAACGAGCAAGGAACGCGTTGCCGATGCCGATAGCAAAAACGCAGATCTGCTCGTACGCGCAGGATTTATTTGGAAGACCATGGCCGGTGCGTATTCGTACCTGCCTTTGGGCTTGAAGGTGCTCAAGAACATTGAGCAAATCGTGCGCGAAGAAATGGATGCGATTGGTGGCCAAGAGCTTTTGCTCTCTGCGTTGGCTCCCAAAGAACTGTGGGAGACCACAGGTCGCTGGGATCACAAAGTGTTGGATGTGCTCTTCCATGTGCCGGGAGCAGGCGAACACGAGTACGCACTGAACCCCACGCACGAAGAAATCATCACGCCGCTCATGACGCAGTACGTCAAAAGCTACCGCGATCTTCCATTTGCTGCGTATCAGATCCAGACGAAGTTCCGTAACGAACTGCGCGTAAAATCAGGCATCCTCCGCGGTCGCGAGTTCCTCATGAAAGACTTGTACTCGTTCCATGCCGATCAAGCAGACCTGGAGCGTTTCTATGCCCTGGCTCAGGTGGCGTATATGAAGGTCTTCGAGCGCTGCGGATTGGGAGCTCAGACGTACCTTACGTATGCATCCGGCGGAACGTTCTCCAAGTACAGCCACGAGTATCAGGTGGTGTTGCCGCAAGGAGAGGACACGATTTACATCAGTCTGGAAGCCGAAAAGAAGGGCATGCGCATTGCCGTAAACAAAGAAATCTACGAACCCGGCAAAACAGAATGTCCTGTGACGGGTGGTAAAGAGTTCCGCGAAGAAAAGGCGAGTGAGGCCGGCAATATCTTTATGCTTGGTACGCGCTTCTCCACTCCCTTTGGTCTCCAGTACACCGGTACCGATGGCAAATTGCAGGATGTGGTGATGGGGTGCTATGGCATCGGCATCAGTCGCTTAATGGGTATTGTTGCCGAGGCATTCTCCGACGATGCAGGATTGAAATGGCCAAAGAGTATTTGTCCCGCTGAAGTGCATATCGTTGCGATTGCAAAGACGCGCGAAGATGCATCATTTGCAAAAGCCATGGAACTGTACGACATGCTCACAAAGAAGGGGATCACGTGCATCTTCGATGATCGCATCGATGCTTCTGTGGGATCCAAGATGGCTGACGCAGATTTGATGGGTGTGCCTGTGCGCGTGGTAGTGTCGCCGAAGACCGTCGAGAAACACGAGCTCGAAGTGAAGACGAGATCTACTGGTGTGGTGGAGATGATTGCAGAAAGCGCACTCCTGAGTTTCTTAGGCAATTAAGGCAATTGAAGCAGTAGAGGCAATTGAGGATCTATCATCAATTGCATCAATTACCTCACTTTCATCAATTTCTTTGCCCTAGAACCAGAAGCCCATCAGGAGCCAGGTCATGATCAGACCAAAGAGAATGCCTCCCACGACTTCTTTAAACGAATGTCCCAGGCGGACTTTCAAGTGCTTCCAGCGCTGCAGACGGTTGAGGATCTCTGCCTGTTCTCCAATGGCCTTGCGGCTGTGGAAGGCGTCGTACCACACGATAGAAGCGAACGTGAACGCGATGGCGAACTCAATCGATTCCACGCCAGACGTGTGCTGTACCAA
>CAZDEA010000035.1:2365-4953 GCA_964504485.1 uncultured Candidatus Peribacteria bacterium
GAGAGATAGCTTTCTTGCTTGCCGGCAGCTTCTTTGTCCCAACCAAGGGAGCGGCCGCGTCGCTGGAAGTCCAAGACATCTGCGGCCATGGTGGATTTGCGGATAGCCGTGGCTGCAGCGTTGATGTCTACTGATGTCAGCGATTGACCCTTCAAGAGCAAGGATTTGCTCTGCTGATCCAATGTGGTGCGGATCTCGCGGGAGGCTGTGTACATGGCTAAGTATTTTCCTTCGATATCGCTGGAGCCCGTACCTTCGTAATCGGCATTGAGCATTTTGGATTCCAGGTGCGAGATGTAGTCCCTGTTCTGGAGGAGCAACTGCTCGCTGATGAAGCGGGTTTTCTGTTCTACCGATACCCCCTGTGTTTCACTGAGTGCTTTGATCTGTGTGATGAACTGCCCGCGTTCCTCGCGGTAGAATGCAGTGAGCATTTGGAACTTCAGGGCAGAAGTGCCATCCGTAGCGGCATTTTTCCCCATACGGAAGTGCGTTTCGTCGTACTTGGCTAGGTCCATTTCTTTGGATTTTCCGTTGCCCAGATTTACTTTGGTTTCGTATGTTTGGCCGAGGAGTTTTGCCTGACGTGCGCCTGCGCTCAGACGCGCATGTGTTCGTGCGAACTCAAAAGAACTTGGACTGATGGCGCCCGTGCCACCGTTGTATGCCAGGAAATCCATCTGGTCGCTCACGTACTGATCAAAGCGCTGCTTATGTTCCGTATCTGTTTCGTCAGGGTGCTTGGGAAGCACGCTGGTTTTTACCACGTACATGCGCAGGATCTTCAGCCGAGCCATGTCGTTGGCCTGTTCCACTTGGTCGAAGCCCGATCCCTGGTTCCAGTTCGATACATCCAATACTGTGGATTCAAGGAATCCACCTTTTCCTGGTGCAATCTTTGCCATTTCTTCGAGCAATTGTGCAGGGGAGTAGCGTGCCCAATCACGGTCATTGCGCATCCAGGTCTCGGCTACACCTTCCAAGTGCTGCGATACATAGGCTCCACCCATCACGGCAAGGCCGACAGGCAACAGCACCAATGTTGCCGCAGAGCCTGCAGCAACGGCGCCCGCTACGGTGGCTCCTGCTTGGTATGCGCTATACATGGCCACGCCAGAGACCACGAGGCTCGTGGTGCTCACGCCTGCGCTAATACCTGTGCGCACATACGCCTGGCGGTACAACGCCTGCAGTTCCTCGTTGTTTGTCTGCTTAGCTAATTCCATTTTTTCTCCCGTGGCCTGCCAGTCGTAGTACGCCATGGCAATGCCCAGCACATCCGCCCCAACTCCAAGTGAGCTCAGGGCCATCCTTGCCTTACTTGCTTGCTGCGCAGCTGTGAGAATGCGGCTGACTTCTTTCGCATCACCCGAGCGCACTGCGCCAATCAAGAGTGCCTGCGCGCGGCGACTGCCGTTGAACCCTTGGATTATTTTGGGGTTCTCGCTCAAGAGCTTCTGCAGTTGGGGGCTCGACTGCAGGATCTTCGTGAGACCCGCAGCGACTTTTTCGCCGTTCTTGGTGTTCTTCAGTCCTTGGAAGAGCGTTTGGAACTCTGCCGTATTCGGCAGTCCCTGAGCCAGTTTTGCGCCTGCTGCTGCGCCTTCGTCCACGGCATCCGTTGGCGATGGTGCGGCATTTTTAGGTGGAGCAGCAGAGCTCACTTTGGGTGCAGCTTTGGGCGCGTGCGATGTCTGTTCGGCGATGATTTCGTTCATTGCACTTTCGAACTCTTCCAGCTTTGGCATCTTCGCAACCTGTTTTAATTTTTGCAGGTGCTCGGGAGCATCGGCAGGGATGTCCCATTTTTGCAGTGCGAGCTGCATGCGTTGCAAGAGTGTTTGCACACGCTGCTGGCTCCAACCTACTGAGGCGTTCTTGTGTCCCATCATGAACTTCTTTATTTCGTAGGCTTTCTGCAGTTCCTTGTAGGCGTCCAATCCTTCTTCTATAGCTTCCAGGTTCATTGCTCCTCTCAGAAGACCCAGAGGGCGGCTGAGAGGCTGTTCAAATACGCGTACAGCCCAGTGCTCGTGCATCAACACATTCAAAAGTGCACGACCTTCAGGGGTTCCTGAGCGTACGGCCATTTGCGCAACGTCCCACGCCATGGTCACAGGACCACCCAGAATGCGCATGGAAGTCACCTTGAGAGACGACATCTTTCCAGACATAAAGGTCTGCAAAGCGGCAGAGCCACAGACGTAGCGCACGCTCGTGTCGCCAACCAAGCTCCAGACGTTCTGTCCTGCGGGGATGTTCTTGGGGTCGATGATGCCCATGACCAAGTCATACGGCGCAAGGAATGTTTCGGCTCCCAAAGAGATGTAGGCTTTGCCTCCTTCGAAGGCAATGACTCCTCCTCCTGTAATGCTGGACCAAATCGCTTTGCCCCAGTCACCTTTTTCGATGTGCTTTTGCACATCCGCAACCGTGTCGGCCGTGGCATTGCCGAGACCTTCAAACTTGCGCACAACTTTTTTTCCTCCTTCCACTCCACCTGCAGCAACGTCGCGAGGAATCTGTAGAAGAGGAGAGGTGCCTTTCATGAATGCCGAAAGACCAATGGCGCCCAGTGCAGCTCCGCC
>CAZDEA010000035.1:5053-7382 GCA_964504485.1 uncultured Candidatus Peribacteria bacterium
GACTTCAGTCCCTTCAATTCGTTCTGCAACAGGTACAGAGCCTTCTTGGTGCGTTCCTTTTTTTCTGCTTCCAAGTAGGGCTTTTCCTTGGGCCCGCGAATGAGCTCGTCGACTGCGGTTTCACCCTGTGTGAGGGCGTTGCGGAGTGTCTCTGCTTTGATTTCGATGGCTTGTGGACTCATATCTTTTGGGGATTACGCGGCTTTGCGCTTGGAGATTTCCACGGCTGTTTGTACGCCTGTGCGCACGGCGCCAATGGTGGTACCAATCACTGCTCCGCCAAGTTTTGCGGTGGTCAGTGCAGCGTCATTCGCCAAGGCCAGCGTGCCGTTGAGCACGCGGTAATACCGTGAGCGTGCAGAATTCTGCTGAGCTCCTAGCACGCCGCGTTCGGGTGTGAATTCCAGGCCTTCGTTGTATTTGAGTGTTTCGGTCATGGATGTTTAGGCTAAGTGAGCGCCATCGATACCTTCGAAATTGTGCGCATGTCCACGACGATGTGGCACAGGCTGGCGTGGAGCGTTCTGCTTTTGCATCTGTTCTTTCATCTGCTCTTGGCGGCCATGATTCTCGCCCATTCTGTAGCCCACGTATCCTGCACCTCCCAAGCCGAGGATCTTCCACTTGTTCTTCCAAAGCCAAGCAAATCCCTGCCCGATCTTTCGGACGGCCCAGTGCAATAACTTGAATGCTAAGTACACGCCTCCGGCAACGATGCCGAACACGGCAATTTTTCCTAGTACTCCGTTGGATTCCCACATTTTCTTCCCAGCTTTGTAGGCAACGGCCATTCCTTTCTTGCTCATTTCGAATCCTCTCTGTGTTCCCTCATTTCCTGCGTCTATAACTTTGCGTAGAGGCTCTTTGAAGGATTGAGCAGAATCAGGCAGCTGTTGTGCGAGTTTCTGGCTCATTTGAGGATCCAGCAATGGGGACTCAATAGCATGGTCTGTGAGCGTTTTCTCCAAAGTATCCAATGCATTGCGTGCATCGGCATTCAGGTCTTTGCGCTGCAATTGCGCCTCGGTAGAAGCACGGAGCTGACGCAGCTCATCACGGTGACGAGCACTCTTCAACTGGCCGAATTCTTTGTGCAGAGCAGTCGCTGCTTCGCGGACTTTGTTCTGATCCACAGATTTCTCTGCAAGTGTTTCGATGTGCTTCTGAAGATGCTGCGTCATGAAGAATGGGGGAAATTATTTCGTGCTTTCTTTTGGCTTTTCGGTTTTCTTATCCTTCTCGTCGGTCTTTTTGGGTTCATCCTTAGATTTTTCTGTGGGGAACTTGCGCTTGGCGGCAAGGAGAAGATCGTCCATGGTGAATGCTTTCTTATCGCTCTCGATTTTCTTGGCTTCGGTGATCACTGCGGTCAAAAATTCTTTCATATTTGCGGGTGCGGTGTCTTTGTTTACACCCAAGAAAATTTCTTTCAGCTTCAGCATCTTGTCGCGGTCGTCTTTTGTCTCGCCGCGTTCCAAGGTGAGGTCTTTGAATTCTTCACGGAAAAGCGTTTTTAGACCACGTAATTCAGTAGCCTCGGGAGCAGCCCAGGAGGGGACCGTGAGCCCCATCATCACCCACAATTTGCCGGCAGAACCTGCGAAGAAGTCCTGTGCTTTTTCGATGAGTGGTGCGAAGAAATCGCTGATTTTCTTAGAATATTCTTCAATCTTTCCCATGGCGGTGTCCAAGAAAGACTTAGGTGCTTCTGGTGGTGCTGCAGGACCTGCAGCCGCTTTCTCGGCAACATCGATGTGTGCATCCAATTCTTCCAAGGCCTTTGCGACTTCGGTTTTTACTTCCTTTTGGCCTTCCTGCTTCTTGAGAGTGTCGGTGTGCTTCTCGCGATAGTTCTTAATTTTCTCCTTCAAACCCTTACGTTGCTCCGAGGCATGCTCGTGCACTTTCTTTTTGGCGGCCTCTTTGTGTTCGGGTTTCACATCCTCCTCTTGGAGGCGTTCACCCTTATCGAGTTTCTCGATGAGCTGCGACATGGATATTTGTGGGTATTTCTCCTTATTATAGCAGTTTTGCGCTTCTTCTTCAATCGCTGTAGTCTTCGTTCGTACCCTCACTTCCACCCTATGAACATCCAGCATTTCGAGAAAGGACTCCACTACTCAGACGTTGAGTTTTTGGCTATAGCTCGCAAATTAGGCAAGCTTGCCACCTACTGCAAACGGGTCAAAGACGAGTCTTCGGCCATTCGCATCGAATCCGAGCGCCGCGATACCAAAAAAGACCGCGATCAGGTGAAGGTTGCTGTCACCGTAGAGTTGCCTCACAAGGTTCTCCGCGCCGAGTCTCGCCGCCAGCAGGTGTTGGATGC
>CAZDEA010000036.1:0-6907 GCA_964504485.1 uncultured Candidatus Peribacteria bacterium
TTTTTGCCGGAGAGGTCTTGGAGGAGCACGTGGCTATTGTGCCAAAGATTCGGCCTGTTTACCCGCGAATTTCCAGTGCTTTACAGAGCTTTTTCCACCGATCCTCAAAGTCCAGGCGGTCGGTGCCGGTAATGGTCACATGGCCTACGCACACGTGTTCTTCTTGGGCATCTTCCCGAGTATCAATGCCATAGCTGTGCAATGCGACTCCCGAGAGCTCCAAGGATTTTACGGCAGCGGGGATGGAGCCGAATATACGGACGGTGCGACAAGGTGTGACGAGTTCCCCCGGTCCAAGCTCTGCAGAATCCAGACAACGCACAAGGTTCTCGTATTGGTTCGTCTTGGTTCCTTCGACTGACCACAGCCCCGCGCAGAAGACCGTGGGGATGAGCGAATCGAGCAGACAGGTGTCTCCTCGTACGAAGAAGGTGAGGTGCAGTACGCCGATATGATCGAGGGTGTCGATCGCATTGCTCATGGTTTGTGCGATGTATTCCGCGACAGCCGGAGACACATGTTCAGCAGGAGCAATAATCTGCTGAATGATGCCTTTGTGGCGGAGAATTTCGACCACAGGATACGACACGACTTGCCCTCCGCGAGAACGCGCGGCGAAACACACCAGTTCACGTTCGGGATTCGTGAACTGCTCCAGGAGCCACTCGCCCGGCCCACGTGCTTCCCAAGCGGCCATCACGTGTTCGCGTTTGGCGAGTACTTCTGGCTGCAACTCTTCTTTGGTGTGCATGCGCGGCACCAGGTTCAAGGGCAGTCCAATAGTGGCGAGTGCATTGATCACGTCTTCCTCTGTGGCGGCTGGCATGGCTGTGGCACAGGGGATATGGAGCATCTTGCAGAATTCTTTGGTCTTCACTCTGTCTGCTGCGCACTCACATGTGAGAATCGAAGGAGAAATATCGGCTGTGCGCGAGCAAAACAATAATGCCGATGAAGGCACTTCGACATGTTCGATCGTTACCGCACTGGTTTCGAGCAAGAACGTTGCGAGAGCATCTTGATCATCAAACTCTCCCGTGATGCATTCACTCACGACTCTTGCCGGAGGAAGAGGCTGTGGATCCAGCGTGCGTACAAAATGCTCGCGTGCGCGTGCCACTTGCCCAAGCATCATGGCTGCAGATCCGCCGCCGAGAATTCCGATACGCATGAGAAAAGTGTAGAACGGATAGGGGAGAGAGCATAGAGCTCCCGCACAGCGGATTTCTTCGCGTATCAACTATCCCGGGCTGGCATTCTTTTGCTACACTCGTTTCTCGATGAAACGCATGCAAATACTGATCACCGGCCTTCTGGCAGCTTTTGTGCTTTTGCCATCAGTCTTTGCTGCAGGTGCAGATGTTCCTGTGGATCACACCAGGTTGGTGCGTTTGTATGAACTTCAGTTGCAGGGGTCCGGGGATCCTTCCTTGCCGCGCCGTATCGAAAATGAACGCGTACGCGTGCGAGGTGACATCGATGATCAGGTGAATGACCTTATCAATGCTCTCTCTCGATCGGGCACTGGTGACAACTTGAATCTCGCAGGCTCGATTACACAGCAGCGCGCGGTTGTCACAGCTTTGCAAACGCGACAAGAAGGCACAGATGCCGACTTGGAATTGCTGGACCGAGAAAAGCAGTACTACGATGGAACTGTGTCTGCAGGTTCCGGTGCTCTGGATCCCGGTCGGGTTACCACCAGCGAAGCAGATCTCTTGGCGCGCAGGGCGGTATTCGAGGAGCAGGAGAAGTCTCTCAATTTCTTTTTGAGTCTCGAGAGTGACCGTCTTGGCAAATTAGAATGGCAGCAACGCTTGCAGCAATTTTCGCTGCTGATCACCATCAGCAGGTATGTGCTTCTCTTTTTGCTGGTCATCGTTGCAGAACGCATTATTCGTCTGCAATTCCTCACGCGTATTCACAAGCAGAATGCGCGTTACATCATTTCGAAGCTGTTTACCGGAGCGGTCTACACCATCACGTTGCTCTGGATTGTGGCGCAAATTTCTGCGGACTATCCAGGAATCCTCACATCTCTCGCCATCTTGGGTGCGGGTGTGGCCATTGCGCTCCAAGACATCTTTAAAGACATTGTGGGATGGGTGGTGATTGTGCAAAAAAGACTCTTCACGCTTGGCCACCGCGTGACGATTGGTGCCTACACCGGTGATGTGGTCGATATCAGTTTACTTTCGACAACGCTCTTAGAAGTGAGCAACACCACAGCGCCCGATGCTTCTCGCGCAGGGCAAGTGTTGGCGATCCCGAATGCAGCAGTGCTCACGCAGCCTGTACTCAACTACTCTGCGACATCGGATTACGTGGATGCAGAACTCACGTTGCTCTTTACCTACGATAGCGACTTGGTGATTCTGGAAGAAAAACTGCGCGCGATTTTGAACGAGGAGACGCAGCAGTACATCGAACGCGCACGCAGGCAGACGTCTGGCCGCATGAAGCAGTTCTACACCAGCCATGAACCACAGGGATCACGCGTGTACTTCGAACCGCTGCCCTCGGGCATTCGCGCATCGCTCAAATTCCCTGTGCCCATTGGCGAGCGTCGCATTGTCGTTACACGCTTGCTCAAGCGCATTCTCACCGAAGTCAGTGCACTCGACGCAAAGATCCGCATTGCTGCGGAACCGCATGAAGCATTCGAGCTGTAAGGTTTAGTGGTTGTTGGCTTTCTTCCATGCCTTAATGAGCTCCAGTGCCTGCTTGGCGTTATCGGTATCGATGTAGGCGATAGCCTCTTTGCCCGAAACCGACGTGTAGAAGTTATGGATGTTAATGCCTGCTGCAGCACATTCGCGTGCAACGGAGGCAATGGCACCCGGCTTGTTCTTCAGTTCTACGCGAATGACCGTGCGAGCACTCACCGTACCCAATTCGCGCAGCACGATTTTGGCCGTTTCGGTGTCATCTACCACCATATTGATGAGCGTGTTGGGGTTGCCCTCAGTGCACGTAATGGCAATGATGTTCACATCTGCAGCACGCAACTTGTCGCCCACCTTTGCAAGGGAGCTAGGAACGTTGGGCATGCTGATGGTGATCTGATCAATGGGTTCCATAGGCAGGATTGCGGGCAGCCTACGCACCCCACGGCTCTATAGCAAGGCCTGATCGCGAATTATGCCAAACATGTTTAACACTCCTTCGATGGGCAAATTCGTGCTCTCGGAGTCGACACTCGGTCTTTGTTCAGGGCAACGCCCCACCACCACTTTGCGACGCGAGAGCAAACTTTTGCGATGCAGGTTGGAACCGCAGCGAACTTTTTTTGTATTGCTCCGGAGGCAGAGAGAATCCGCTGAGTTCTTCCATGGTATACATGATGTCATGATCGATTTTTTCTCTGCGATCCAACGATAATTTACTCAGGAGGATCCACAAATTTTCCTCGTGGAGAAAACATCTTCCGGAACCCACGAGCGTTACTTTGTTCACACCAATCACAATGCCATGACCGCGCTTACGCACGTGTGCGATTTCGAACGGCGTTTGCCCTTCGATGGTTTCATTATCCAGTTCAAATGTTTGCGCGCCTGCAGGTCGATTAAGAATGCGAATGCCACCACGCACATCGAATTTTTCTATGCAGAACACAATCTCTCCTTGTTTGGAGTAATCCTCGCAGTCTTGCGGCACGCGTAAGCGCACCTTTTTTCCAATCAAGGGCGTGTCATCCGGCAGAGACGAAAAATCTATGGGAGCATCGTTCTCTTTTACTTCTGTTACGGGGTCGCTCGTGACTTCATTGTGAGAAATCCTGTACAAAGCCGCGCTCACCAATACCAACCCCGCAGCCGTGATGCCGTAGATGGTGTTTCGCACGCCGACTGCAGATCGGCGAGGAGTCTGGATTTCGGGCTCTGCGGTCTTGTACTCAATCATCAAAAGTGGAGGCTAGCGTGTCGTGCAAGCTTCGACGAGTTGATTACGCTGCATACCCAAAAAGAGCCCTACGGTAAGCCAAGATATTTGTTTCGTTACGAGTTGATGGATGTGATGTGCACTTTACGCTTGCCGCCGGAACCCGTGGATTTCTTGCGCGTGGTCTTGGTGTGCACGGGAACGTCTTCTGTATGTGCCTCTGCAACATGCTCTTCAATTTCTTCGTCGGTAGGCAAAGGAGGCGTATCCACGTGCTTTTCGAATTGCATGAGTGTGCGCACATCTTCTTTGCCAAAAAACTCATGGGACCCGGCGGCGACTGCGGCCTTGGGTTGGTTCCTGCGTTCGCGCTCGTAGCCGCCCACGCTGTCGCGCACCACTTTGCCTTGTTCCAAACGCACCACGCGGGACTGCAGCACATCGACCAACGCCATATCGTGCGTGAAGAGAATCACTGTTGTGCCACGTGCATGAATAGTCCGGAGCATTTGCAAAATCGCCGTGGATTCCACGGGGTCCAAATTGCCGGTAGGTTCATCGGCCAACACAATCAACGGCTTGTGGGCAATGGCGCGGGCCACTCCCGTGCGTGCTTTGTCACCTGCAGAGAGGGCATCGGGCAGCAAGTTCGCATGAGCGGTTAATTCCATGGATTGCAGAACATCGTTTGTGCGGTCATCTGCCCAGGCATCGGGTGCTCCGCAGATCTCCAGAGGATAGCGAATATTCTCGCGCACCGTGCAGTAGGGGAGCAGCTTGCCGTCTTGGAACACAATGCCGAGCCTTCTTCTATACAGCTGCAATCCCTCTGCGGGGACTTTGCGCAGATCCACACCATCAATATTTACCGTACCGCTGGTGGGTGCCATGGCTCCCGTGAGCAATTCCAAAAGCACGGTCTTGCCGCAGCCACTGGGTCCGCTCACGCACAAGAATTCCCCCGGGTCGATGCGAAAAGACACATCAGAGAGGGCGACCTCGTTGCCGAATTTTTTGGTGACATGATCCAGAACGATCATGGAGATCACTGTACAAGCTTTCGCCTGTATTGGGAAAGTGACTAAGTGTCATTTCCGTTTCTATTTTCCTTTGTCACTTTCGCACGACGATATACACCTCCTTGCTCCGGTCCCTCGTGGCCTGCACGTGGACGATCTTCATGGATTGGAACTGCTTTTTGAGTGTGTTGATGAATTCATCAAAATCCGCACCGCGGAAGATCTTTGCCACCGCTTTGCCGCCCGGTCGTAACATGGCAATGGCCGTGTCCATAATGGCGCGTGTGAGTTCCACCGATCTCCATTGATCCACATCGGCAATACCGCTGGTATTGGGTGCGGCATCCGAGAGAATCAAATCGACAAACTTGAGTCCGTGCGACTCTACGATTTTGCGCACGCCGGGAATATCGGTTAAGTCTTGCTCGTAGGTAAACACGTTCTCGGCAATGGGTGCGATGGGCGTGAGGTCTATACCAATGGCTTTCCCCTTGGGACCGATCACTTCGCTTTCGTACTGCAGCCAACTTCCGGGCGCAGCGCCAAGATCAAGAATGCTGATCCCCGGCTTGAGTAACTTATGGCGCTCATCCAATTCCATCAGTTTGTACACCGAACGCGCACGGTAGCCCTCGGCCGCTGCTTTCTGCGACCACTTGTCGTTGGGTTGATAGGGCTTGGGCATAGCGGATAGTTATAGAGGATGTTTTTTGGGTTCTCCATTCTTTCGTGGATATTCCTTGGGCGTTTGCGAGGTGCGTTCGTAGATGAGCAGTTGGCGCTGGCCAAAGTCCCCTGGCAGTTCGTAGGTGTAGCGATCCACAAAGGTGAGTCCCAAGGTTTTCTCTGCCGAATGTGAAGCGGCGAACTCTGCTTCGATATTCACGCTCTTCCATAGCACCAAGAATCCTCCTGTTTTTGCAAAGGGTGCCATGTACTCCAAGATCACCCGGGTCTCGGCTACGGCGCGGGCAGTGACGATATCAAAGCGGTCGCGGTACCAGTTGTCCTGGGCCAAATCCTCTGCTCGGCCGAGGAGTGTCTTGGCGTTCTTCAGTCCCAAACGCTCGATAATCACTTCGACGGCTTTGAGCTTTTTGCCGGTGGCATCCATGCCCATGCATTCCACCTTCGGGAGGGCGATCGCCAGTGGCAAGAAGGGGAACCCTCCACCGGTGCCGAGGTCGATCATATTGTTCACATTTTGTATTCGGATTTTTCCTTTACCTTCTGCAATATAATCATGCAGAGCAATGGAATCTAAAATATTGCCGATCCAGCACTTTTCCTCATCACGCAGGGCGCTCAAGTTCAACTTGGCGTTTTCTTCGAGGAAGACCGTGAGCAGCTGCCGGAGTTTGGGTTCCAGTGCGGTGTCCATAGCTCCTATGGTACTCTCGAACCATGCAACCTGAACACATCGCCGAGCACCTTCTTTCTATCGGTGCGGTCAAACTTTCGCCCCGTGAGCCCTTCACGTGGACGAGTGGAATCAAGTCGCCCATTTATTGTGACAATAGAATGCTCTACAGCCACCCCGAGGCACGCTCACAGGTGGTCGATGCGCTCGCATCTACGGTGAAGTCCCTTCATGTTCCCGCCGATGTGATTGCAGGAACGGCAACTGCAGCGATTGGTTGGGCAGCACTGGTGGCCGATCGTCTGGAGCTCCCGTTTGTGTATGTGCGCGCGAAGCCCAAAGAACATGGCGCTAAAAAAAGAATCGAAGGAGACTTGGCTCCCCATAAGCATGTGGTTGTGGTGGAAGATCTCATCTCCACGGCCGGCAGTTCGATTTCGACGGTGGAATGTTTGCGCGAGGAAGGTCAGGCAACCGTCACCGATATTCTCTCGATCTTCAGTTACGAATTTCTCAGTGGTATCGAAGCTGCACAGAATGCAAAAGTAAAACTTCATCCGTTTGTGACCATCACGCAGCTGCTTGAAGTTGCCAAGACGCAGGGGAAGATTGGCCAGGAAGAAGTGGATATGGTGAAAAGCTTCAT
>CAZDEA010000037.1:0-6407 GCA_964504485.1 uncultured Candidatus Peribacteria bacterium
TGTGTGGGATTTGGGAGCAGGGGATGGGTCCATTCTCCTCGAAGCCAAAAAGCTGCAGCCCGGTATCCGTGCAACGGGCGTAGAGATTGTTCCGTTGGTGTGGCTGCTCGGGTGGCTGCGTACGCGTGCACGCGGTATGAAGTTTCTCTGGAAAGATGCACGTCATGTGCGCCTGGGCGATGCCGATGTGGTGTTCCTCTATATGACGCCCCACATGATTGCGCAGTTGCAGCATGTGCTCAGTGGACTCAAGAAAGGCGCGCGCGTGGTCTCGCGTGCGTTCCACATCCCCGGCAAAACTCCTGCAGAAGAGCGCACGGTCAACGGCGCCAAGTTGCTGCTCTATCGCTTTTGAGCGCGCTGTTTCCACACAAAAATCAGCCCGTAACACGCCGCAATCATCCATGGTCCTACCTGCCATTCCATTCCCGCTCCCGGGATACGCGAGAGCACGGTTGCCGTGCTCGTAATCCATCCGGTACAGGGCAACACCGCAAGGGCACCCAGTTGTCCTAGTGGCTGCCAGACCATGCCGAGCACCGTCGCAAGCGTGCCTGTAGCCATGGCAAAAGGCACGGCAGGAAGCACGAGCAAATTACTCACGGGGGCAATCAGCGAGATGCGTCCAAAAGCAAACAAGATCCACGGTGTCGTGAGCACTTGTGCTGCCAAGGTGGTACGCACACTTTCTTCTATGCCGAATTTCCCGGGGAGCACTCGCTTGGTCCATGGCTCTATCAACGGCGAGAATTCCGTGAGCCCGGCAAGTGCAAGGAACGATAATTGAAACCCTCCATCCCACCACAGTTGCAGTGGGTTCCAGAAGGTCATGAACGCGAGTGTCCAGAGGATCGACAGTCGCATGGTCTGTTGCCGACCACTGGTGACCGCCAAGAGTCCCAGTACTCCCATGATGCACGCTCGCACTACCGAAGCACTCGCCCCTACAAACAGTGTGAACACGACCAAGATGATTCCACACGGGAGAATCCTCCATGTGAGTGGCACCCAACAAAACACTGCCGAGAGAATCAGCAAAATCATCGTGATGTTGTACCCAGAGATCGCCAAAATGTGGGTCAGGCCACTGGTACGAAAAGCATCTTGGAGCCCAGGGGGAATCATCCCGCGTGAACCTGTGAGCAGCCCAATAATCAGAGAGGCATCGGGCTCTGGAAGGAGCGAAACAATGGCATGTTCGGTGTGCATACGTGCTGCTTCCAAAGCCCGTAGAGGGTGCCATCTACTACCTCTGCGGACTATGCGCATACGAGGCTGCTGCATGGTGCAATCGACCCCTTGGGAACGCAGATAGTGCCCATAGGATTCCTGCTCCAATGGCTCCACACTGCCCTGCAGAAAGATGCTGTCTCCATACAGCAGATCCAGTGCCTCGTAGGTGGTGGCGAGGATTGTCGTACAAGCATGTCCATCTTCTGCTCGCAGGCGTATGCGGTACTCCTGGTCACGTCTTTCGGTGCCCAAGACCTTTGCTTGCACCGCGATACGCTCCACCGGGATCACCTGCAGGAGTGGCGTCACCAAAACCGATACCCGTGTGAGGGCAATGCAGCTACTTACGAGAACAACACTCACTATCATCAGGAAATCCCGTGAAATAATTCTTCGAGCACACACCATCAACGCCAAGAGCACACAGCAACTGAGCATCCACACCCAGTGATGCAGTGCGAGGGCAGGGGACAAGGCCAAGCACGCCGTGATTACGACAAAAGTCGCGAGTCCACAGAGAACAACGAAAGATGTTTTCATATTCCCAGTCTCTCTCGCCTGTTCTCACAGACAATAAGAGAAAAATGTGTAATTCGCTTTACCTAGAAATAATCTGAAGCACAAAGCAAAAAGTCGGTTCTCTCTAACTGTAGAACGTCACTCTTGTGCGGACTTCTTCTGGGCGAGTGCGAGTGCGATCCATTCCTGCACCGATAACGTCTCGGGTCTGCGCGTGCCTTCGATCTTGCATGCACTCATCAGCTCTTCGCCGTTGGGCAGCGAGCCCAAGGTGTTGCGCAGCATCTTTCGCTTTCCACCGAAGCACAATTTGAGGAGTTTCATCACGCGTTCGATGGTGTCTGTATCGGCCAAGGGTTTTGCGAAGCAATCGATGTGCAATACAGCCGAGTCCACCTCTGGCGGAGGCATAAAGCACTGCGGTGGAACATCCAGGACCATCCTGGGCGTGCCGTACATAGCCACGACAATCGTCAAAAGGCCCGCATGTTTGGTATCGCAGATCTTCTCGGCGACTTCCTTTTGGATCAGCAGCGTCATGGACGTGGGAGCCACTGGGGATTCCATGAAGACGTGGCGAATCAGTGGCGATGTAATGTGATAGGGGATGTTGGCGACGATCTTATACGGCTCGCGGGGCATGTCTGTCTGCAGGGCATTGCCATGGATGATCGACAAATACTGCATGCGTGCGCGTGCCTCGTCATTACGAGAAACGAAGTACGTGAGCAGTTTGGTCATGCGTTCATCCAGTTCTATGGCTGTCACTTTCTTTGCTTTCTGCAGAAGAACTTCGGTGAGTACTCCTACACCCGGGCCTATCTCTACCACCGTGTCCTCTGGCTCTACCTGTGCCGCTTCCATGATGGCATCCAGGACATCTTCATCACGCAAAAAGTGCTGCCCAATATCGGTGTTCAATCGAATATTATTGCTCTGAAGGAACTGCCGAAGGCGATTCTCGAGATCCTGCATACCTAGAGGTTGACATGGAGATATGCCTCCGTAAAGCTCTCTCACTGGTCCTTTTTCTACGCGTCACCTGGTTTCTGCTATCGAACTTCTCGATAGTAGAAATCCACGTGATAAGGAGGCCTTATGCCTACTGCTCCAGTTCGCGCTACCGGATTAGTTGCAATGAACGTTGAGACATTCATCTATACGTTCAAGAAGCTTCCAGGAGCTGCCAAGAATCGTCACCCATTTAATGTGGATGTAGAAACGCTGAGGCAGCGATACATGCAAGCAGAGCCCACGCAGAAGCTGCACCTGACCAGACAATTGAACGCCGTCAGGCAGAAGGTGCGATAGCATCCTCTTTCTCACTCAGCCCCACTACCGTGTGGGGCTTTTTCTTGACCGCTTCCTAGACAGGCCTAAAATTTGCCAAATCTTCACTTTGCTCATTCACACCGTGTGTTCACCCGTCATCTGAACCTCATATGGATTGAGGGTCTGTCTCTGCTTCGCAGGAGATAGCGCCCCGTTCTTGGGGTGCAGATGTGCGAGTGATTCGTCTTTCTTTTTACGAGGTGCCCATGGACAGGCCCAAATTCGTGGCATTGGCCCAAAAACTGTTTTCCGTTTTGAAGGAAGCAGCAGAGGTCGATCCCACTGTGCCGGAATCGTTCGAGTTCGCAGGTGTCTGGTATGACTACGATCGGCCGCTTGTTAGCTTATTCGACTCACTGAGGAGTATCGAAACTCGGGAACTGGTCGAAGCAGTCCAAGCGAGGTTGGAAATTCTCACCTCGCGCCTGGTGCCTTGCTGAAAGAGCACACGAATTATTCCCTCGACCGCCCCCTCACCTGGGCGGTTTTTTTAGTCGAGCTTTTGCAGTGGTGCAATGCTCAGGGCAAAGGTTTTCTTCTGCCCGTTTTCGAAGTTGATTGTCGCCACATCTCCACGCAAGGCGATGATGGTTCCTTCACCAAAGGAAGGGTGCCGAACGCGCATTCCTACTGCAAATTCCGGTTCCTGGGACACATCGTCGTTGCCCATATCTTGGTTGAATTCCACGTCCAAGTTCTGGCGAAAGGGCTCCAGTTTTCCTCCGCTAAATGCTTTCCTGCGGCCGCTCTCGCTTGCCCAGGCAAATGCACTCAGGAGCTCATCGCTGCGGCGCTCAATCTGCGCATCGGGCAGGTCATCCAAGAATCTGCTGGGTGCGTTGCTCTGCACTTCGCCGTACAAGTTACGGCTGCGCGTGAAGAGCATCTTCAAGTGTTTCTTTGCACGCGTCATGCCCACGTACATCAGGCGTCGCTCTTCTTCCAACTGCTCTTTATCGAACAGTGCATTGCTGTGCGGGAAAATACTTTCTTCACAACCGGCAATAAAAACCGATTCGAACTCCAATCCCTTACATAAGTGCAAGGTCATCAGCGTGAGTGCATCATCTTTTGCCGTGGTGAGCTTGTCGACTTCGGAAACCAACGCCACTTCTTCCAAAAAACTTGTGAGGGACGTATGCGGATCTAGTCCATCGTACTTGTGCATGACCGTGATTAATTCCAGCACGTTGCCGTAGCGTTCTTCGCCTTCTTCGGTGTCGTCCCGGAGCCATTCTTCCATTTTTACAGCCTCCAAAAGTCGCTCTGTGAGGCCAGAAACCACCTCTCGCTGCGATTCGCGGCGGAAGTGCTCAATCAGCTCGGTAAATTGCTTTATGCGCACCTGGGCAGGCTCGTTTACGGCCTCAATCTGGTCGACTTCGGTCAGCGACGTCCACAGGGACTTCTGCTCGCGGCTGGCATACGCCTGGATGTGCCCCAGAGTGGTGTCGCCCAATTTGCGTGCCGGGACGTTCACAATGCGCAGGAGCGAGAGCGTGTCTTGCGGGTTCAAGATGGCGTACAAGTACGCCAAGACGTCCTTCACTTCTTTGCGTGCATAGAATTTCATGCCGCCCAAAATGCGATAGGGGATGCCGTGACGCAGGCACGACTCTTCCACAAGACGTGATTGTGCATTCGTACGGTAGAGCACCACTTGGTCCTTCAAGTTCACGCCATCGTTCTTGAGTTTTTGCGCCTCGCGCACAATGTCATCTGCTTCGGCACGCTCGTCGCGGACTTCTTGCACGATAACCTTGGGGCCTTCCTTTTGTTCGGTCCACATCTGCTTCTCTGGCCTATTGGGATTGTGCGAAATGATCGCGTTACTGGCGTCCAGAATCACTTGGGTGCTGCGATAGTTCTGCTCCAGTTTAATTTCCAGGGCATCGGGGTATTCCTTCTTAAACTCCAAAATATTGCGTATATCGGCTCCTCGGAACGAATAAATAGACTGATCCGGGTCACCAATCACGCAGATATTGCGGTACTTTTGCGCGAGCATGGTCACGAGCAGGTACTGCGCGTGGTTGGTGTCTTGGTACTCGTCCACGTGGATGTATCGCCACGTCTCTTGGTAGCGATCCAAGACCTCTGGCACCTCGCGGAAGAGCCTGAGCGTCTCGAGCATCAGGTCATCGAAGTCCAACGCACTCGCTTCTTTGAGCGCCTCTTGGTACCGGCGGTACACCTGTATGGCCGTATGCATGTGCACGGTGGTTGCCTGTCTTTCTGCCTCGGCAGGGGAGAGCGCCTCGCACTTAAACCGCCCGATGTATCCCATGGCGGCACGAGGCTTCATTTCTTTTTCATCAATGCTCAGTTTCTTGAGCACGGTCTTCACCAGCTTCTCCTGATCATCACTGTCGTAGATCACGAAGCTCCTGCTCCCGCCGATTTTCTCGATATCTTTACGCAAAATCCTGGCGCAGATGGAATGGAACGTGCCCATGGCGGGCAGCCGGCCAACTCCGCGTTCGAACGTGAAGCCTTCTTGTACGTCTTGCAGGTGCAATAAATTCTTGATGCGCTCTTTCATCTCTGTGGCGGCTTTGTTCGTAAAGGTCACCGCGAGGATCTGCCATGGAGCCACGCCCTGCTCGATCAAATACGCGATGCGATGGGTGAGTGCTTTGGTCTTTCCGCTGCCTGCTCCTGCGAGAATCAGCGCCGGACCCTGTATGTGTAAAACGGCTTCCTGCTGCGGAGAATTAAGGCCTTTGAGAATGGAGCCGTCGGAGACTTTGGGGTCGGACACGTGTGCGATGGTAGCGGAGAACGCGAGAGATTTCCTAGGATTATTCTTGTGCATCGCGCGTGGGAGACGCGCTCTCAAAAAAACAAAATTTACAACTGGAGAGCGGCTCTCTCAGCCGCGATTTTAGAAATATATTTTAAATACCTACGGATTCCTTGGATAACGATGCACGTGCCGTCAATTTCTTCGTAGCGCTCTCGAATGCCTCCTCGGCAACCGTGATCGGACGATCAATAGCTAGGGGAGTCACCGTGCCACCCACGGCACCATCGGTGAGACGCACGACATCTTTATCGATCTTGCGGAATTCGATGTACGCCTCGTTATATTGGTTGACGGTCGTCCCCATGCTTTTGCCAAGTTTTTGCATAAAGGACTCGTAGCTCAAAATGTGCTTCCCGAGTGTTTCCACGTTCTTCTGGATCTCGTGGACCGACTCCTGCATGCGGAACGCCTTGAGGCCTTGCAGGACCGTCTGGAGGTATGCGAAGAAGGTGGCGGGCGAGACGATCACGACTTTCTTTTCGAACGCGTACTCCACCAAGTTCCTGCGGTTGATCTC
>CAZDEA010000038.1:0-2641 GCA_964504485.1 uncultured Candidatus Peribacteria bacterium
AGCCAGGCGTGATGGTCTACGAAGGCATGGTCATTGGTGAAGCAAGCAAGAGCGAGGATCTCGTCGTGAACCCGCTCAAAGAAAAGAAGCTGAGTAACGTTCGTGCTTCCGGCACAGACGAAGCGATCAACCTTGTTCCGGTGAATCCGATGACGCTCGAGCAGGCTCTGGAATACATTGCCGACGATGAGCTTGTGGAAGTGACGCCGAAGAACATTCGTCTTCGCAAGAAGGCACTCACCGATAACGAGCGCCGCCGCGAGAGGAGATAATAGTAATTTGAATTTCTCGGAGCGGGCAGGAATGCCCGCTTTTTTTGATATTGTTGGTTTTCCAAAGATGATATTTTTTGCGATGTAAGGTTGTCACTTTCTTTGTCTGCCACACAAAGAAAGTAACCAAAGAAAAGTCACCGCCGCCAATTGACCTCCCGCACGCCCTGCGTCTCCTCGCCGAGCCTCCAAGGCTTCGGCTCGGCTCGTCAACGTGGTGCTGCGCACAGGGCTACCCCTTCACCCCCCGTGGCGGCGGACCCCACACATGAAAAAGACGAGAGGGGAAACCTCTCGTCTATCCTCACTTCTTTTTGTTAGAAGAATGTGAGGCTTAGTACGCCCAGAATTGCGGGGGCGAAGCGCAATTCATGCAAGATGCTTGGCTTTGCAGGCTTGCCTTTGAAGACAACCCATCCGCTCATGCCCAGGCAGGCGAGTCCTGCGATGAACATGGGCGAAAATCCAGCGTAGCCACAGAGAGCCGCGAGGACTCCTAGGCCAATGGTAAGGATCATGACATACCCCTTAAAGATCGGGCGGACCTTCCCTCTGGCGAAATTGCCAAAGGACCCAGTATAGCACAAAAAAACCGGGCCCTGTGCAGGTACCCGGTCGAAGGCATGGTTAGCTTCCTTATTTCGTCTTCGTGCTCTTGGGGATCTTGATGGCGGAACCAATGTCTGGCTTCGCGTACTGGAAGTAAGCGGACTTGTAGAGGCGCTCGTACTTGTCTTCTTCTGCCTCCCACTTGCGAACCACGTCCACGTTGTTGTTGGGGTAGATCACGAGTGCACCTGGCTCGGCATCCTTGAGCGACGTCGTGAGCTTGAGACGCTGCGAGACGTTGCCGATGACCACGTTGACCGTGCCATCCTTGCTGGCCTTTGCAGCCTTGAGTACTTCTGCCCACTTCTTCTTAGGATCCTTGCAGTAGCTGATGAGGTTACCGAAGCGGTCCACGTACGCGAGTTCCCAACGATCCGAAGGATAATCGGGGATGATGCTGATTTTGTCGGTCTGGAGTTTGAAGCCGTGATCAGGGTAGAGGAGACCTGCTGCGAAGCTGCTGCGGAATTGCTCGTTTGGACCCCAGAGACCGTTATTGTTGTTGGGGATGTGTGCGAGCGAATCGATGCGGTGTTTGACGCTGGAGAGAGCCTCGAGCGATGTGGTAACGATGCGCAGGTTCTTGGCTGTAGCCACATAGAACAGCGAACCGTTGTCCTTTGCGGTGCGAGGTGCCCAGTTGATGAAGATACCCGTCGTGGTCTTCTTGAATGCTTCTTTGATAGCTTTGGAATAGGAATCCGATTCGCGGATCTCGTCGTGCAGCGCGAAAATCAGGCGCACGAGGTGTTCCACAATGCTCTCACGTCCGTAGATGTCGAAGTCTCTCTTGGTTTCGAGGAGAGGGAAACTGCGGAAATCCGTGCAGATGAGTGCATCGGCATCATCCTGCGTGAAGGGGTTCTTGCTACGACCGTAACAGTCGCTGAACGCGTACACGCGGGTGAGGGGCATGTTGCTCGAGACCATAAGAGGAAAGGGGAATATCCCTCGACGTGCTCGGGATGACACCGCTGTGTCAGGGGGTCGAAGGCGCAGGCATGCTAAAGAAAGAAACTCCGCTTGTGAAGTCTATACAGAGAAAAGAAGCACAGACACGGGGTCCGTACTTCTTTCTGGAGCGTTCGGACTTAGATGTGTTTCACGATTTTGTCCTTCGCAAAGCGAACTTTGGCGTATGCGGCCGAAGCATCGTCGGCTGCTCTATACCCCACTGGACAAAGGACCGTTGCGGTGAGGCCTTGCTCTGTGAGCCCCAAAATCCTATCGAATTCTGCCGGAACGAAGCCTTCCATAGGGCAGGTATCGATTTTCTTCTCGGCGGCAGCCAAGAGGAGCATGCCGAGTGCGATGTAGACCTGCTTTTGGTTCCATGCGGTCAAACCCTCGGCGGAGTGGCGACCGATGGAGCCCGTCATCATGTCGTGGAAGCCGCTCAGACCCTCTGCAGAGATGCCGCGTGTAGTGGCTATGTCGTTGATGTAGGCATCGAGATCTTCTTTTACCAGGTTCTTCTTTGCACATAGCACGATCAAGTGCGAGGCATCGGTCACTTGGCTCTGATCCCATGCGGCTTTGCGCAGTTCTGCGCGAATGGCAGGATCGCTCACAACGACGAATGTCCATGGTTGAATGCCATACGAAGATGGCGAAAGACGAAGGACGTCGAGCAGTTCCTCGAGATCGGCATCGGAGAGTGTTTTGGTCGCATCGAATTTTTTGGTGGCATAGCGCCAGTTCAGTGCTTCTGTGAGAGCGGACATACGTAAAAGAGGAGAAAGAATGAATCGTGAGAATAG
>CAZDEA010000038.1:2741-6294 GCA_964504485.1 uncultured Candidatus Peribacteria bacterium
CTTCTGTGAGAGCGGACATACGTAAAAGAGGAGAAAGAATGAATCGTGAGAATAGAATTAGCACTCGGCAATAGCAAGTGATAAGTCCGCGAATTCGATGAGCTCTTAGATATGGCAGCTGCTGAGACCGTGCTTTTCCAAATACTTTTGATGATATTCCTCGGCCTTCCAGAAGGTTTGTGCAGGCACCACCTCGGTCACAATTTCTTTATTGCCGAAAGCATGGTTCTTCGTGAGGTTTGCGATCATCGCTTCGGCTGCAGCCTTCTGTGCATCATCGTGATAGAAAATGGCAGAGCGGTACTGATGGCCAATATCTGGACCTTGGCGGTTTACCGTTGTGGGATTGTGATGTTCGAAAAACACTTGCAGGAGTTTGTCGTAACTCACCTGCTCGGGATCAAAGGTGACTTCCACACCCTCGGCATGGCCCGTGGTGCCCGTGCATACTTGTTCGTATGTGGGGTTTGCGACGGTTCCTCCGGTGTATCCAGAGATCGCTTCGCTGACTCCGGGAATAGCCCGAAAGAAGTCCTCGACTCCCCAGAAGCATCCTGCGGCAAAGGTGGCTTTAGTCATACTGGTATTTTACCTTTTCTTTCTTTTGTCTGCCCGACAAAAGAAAGAAACAAAGAAAAGCGCACCGCCGCCAATGACTCTCCCGCACGCCCTGGGTCTCCTCGCCGAGCCTCCAAGGCTTCGGCTCGTCTCGTCGACACGCGCTACGCGCAGGGCTACCCCTTCACCCCCCGTGGCGGCGGACCGCGCCGTCCAATATGCTGTTTTCCTGTATGGATTTCCAAGAAGCGCTATCGGCATATGATTATCAGTTCCCGAATGCATTGATTGCATTGGCGCCCGCGCATCCGCGCGACAGTGCGCGTCTTCTGGTGCTCGATCGCGCGAGTGGGGAAATGCAATTCTCGACTTTCCACGACATCGCGAAGTTTTTACCAGAGAAGAGTGTCTTGGTGCTCAACGAAACCAAAGTGATTCCTGCGCGCCTGCACCTTACAAGAACAACAGGTGGAAAAGTTTCGGTGTTGTCGCTTGGCGTGACGGCGCACGGATTCCTTCGCGTCCTCAGTCCCAAGAAATTGCGCGAAGGGGAGTTCTTGCAGTTGCATGGCAAGGAAGGATTTGTGGTTAAAAATGTTGATCAGAAAGAATGGCTATTGGAAGCCAATTTTCCAATATCAAAATTTCAAAAAGAGATGGAGAAATTCGGCACGATGCCGTTGCCTCCGTACATCAAACACACGCCACTCACCGAACAAGAAATCAAGCGCGAGTATCAGTCCGTGTTTGCGAAAGATCCCGGGTCCATCGCTGCACCTACTGCCTCGTTGCACTTCACCAAAAAACTTCTCACAGATCTGGAGAAGCAAGGACACACCATCATTCGCGTGACGCTCCATGTGCACTTGGGAACATTTTCTCCACTCACCGAAGAGCAATGGAAATCCGGCAAGTTACACACCGAGGAGTATCACATCACGCCTCGTGCGGTGCGTTCACTGGAAAAAGCAAAGAGCGCAGGTCGCACGATCATCGCGGTAGGAACAACAGTCGCTCGCACATTGGAGTCGGCAATGGATTCTCGCGGTCACATCACCACGCCCTCCGGTGCAACGAATCTCTTCATCCGCGAAGGGTACCGCTGGAAGATGGTGAGTGGGCTCATTACGAATTTTCATGTGCCCAAGTCCAGCTTGCTCATGCTTGTCAGTACTTTTGCCGGTCGCGAACGTGTGCTGGAGGCGTACAAGCAGGCGATCGCCAAAGACTTCCGACTCTTTTCCTTCGGAGACGGCATGCTGATTCTCTGATCCTTTGTCTTAGCCTTAACCTTAACCTCAACCTTATTTCTTCGGCCCGTTGTAGTCGCTCAAGTTCACGAACATCATCACCGTGCCGCACTTGCGCTTCTTGTCTTTTTCGCACGGCTGCATGCGATCCAAATCGAGGTTGTCCATCGCGATACCCACGACGCGGCCTGCTTCGTTTGCCTTCATGCCGTAGCCTGCAAGAGAGGCCGAAGTAATGCGATCGCCGATTTTAACAGGACCTCCTTCGTTGGTGATGTTCACCGGAACGCGTCCCACAAGGGCGACAGGGTAAGAGCCCTTGGTAAAGGCACCAGCGATGAATCCTGGATTGGTGGAAACCACACCCAGCACGTCATCTTGGTATGCACTGGTGGCACGGCGCACACCATGGTCGGCTCCGTAATCAATCGAAACCAGTTCACCAGCTTTGAGCTCATCGGGTGAGGTGTAGCGCTCGGCCAAGTCGGCACCACCGGTGTTCACCGAACCCAGGTTGCCCGTGAAGATGTCACCGTTGGTGCTCACACGGAACAGCGGCACGTTGGCATCGCGCAAGCTGATGATGTCTTTGTCCTTGTTGATGCTGAACTCTTGGAGAATGGGAGTAGGAATCTGGCGCCAAGGAACGATCATAGAATTACTGCCGTTGTACCACACGTCGCTAAAGATGCCGCCGTACGAGGGGAAGCTGCGTTTGAAGTTGAACTGTGCACGCACGAACGTTTCGCCTGCCCCCGGGTTAATGCGCCCGCCACTGACGGCGACTTCTCTGGCGCGTGCCGTTTGAATCGCTTGCTCCGTTGCTGCGGTACGTACTTCTGCAGAGACACCTCTCATATCCGGCAGTGTCTTCCAGCTGAGTGTGGACGAACTGTCGAGATCGCTTACTTGCATGATTTCGGATGCGTAGTAACCGCTCGTGACCCAACCTGCATCGTACAAGTTCATAGTAGTGGTACCTGCGGATGCCGGTGCGTTGGCTCCCGAAGGCACAATGAATTTTCCGTCATCGGTTTGGAATGTCAGACTACCCGTGCCTGCAGCAGTAATCAGTGCGGGACCTGCAGCGGTTGTACCTACGCCGGCAAGACCTTCTGCCGTGAAGGCACCGGATTTCTCAAAATAAATCTGTGTTGTTGTAGCACCGTTACCCACAGTAATCAGCCACGTGCCATCTGGGCGAGGCAAGACGGTAGATCCATAACGAATGGCCGTGGTGAGTGTTGGTCCTGCCAATACGCGGTTGGTGATGGGGTTATAGATCAGTGTTGCGGTAGTTGCCGCACAGGTAGTAGCCGTACCTCCTCCGCGCATGATGACCCACTGCCCATCACTGCGTTCGAATGCGGTTGCTCCCGGACCAACACCTGTCGTGATGGCGGGGGCACCCGCACTGTTGAAGACCATTTCATCCGGGTCGAAGAAGTTCGAGACCGTGTTCAGTGCACACGCTGCCGTAGCACCTGGGATTTCCAACCATGAGCCGTCTGGACGGGGGATGGCCATGGCTCCCAATCCTACAATGCGTGTGGGCTGCGGTCCCATCATCATCGTGTTCTGGCGTGGATCGTACACAGAGGTATCGCGCGTGAAGTTTCCGTGGATAATTAGCACGCGACCATTGCTCAATGGAATTACATGAGAACCGGGCCCGGCTCCCTTGGCACCCGTGAGGTTTGGTCCCGCGGTAAAGCTATTGGTATTGGGATCGAAAATATTCGTCG
>CAZDEA010000039.1:0-5825 GCA_964504485.1 uncultured Candidatus Peribacteria bacterium
CGAAGAATGGGACGAGATGTTCGATCTGTACCAGAAGTATCTTGGCAAAAAATCTCTGGATCATGTGCACATGCATTTCTCGGGCATCGCGTACACCGAGAAAGGTGAGAAACATCACGTGCCGCTGATCGAGAGCGATGCAAAATGGAAAGACTTCCTCAAAGTTCTCAAAGATCGCAAGATTGGCGGGACCGTCGTGTGCGAATCACCGCTGATGGAAGGCGATACACTCCTGATGCAGAAGACATTCGCGTCGCTTAAGTAAGCCAAAAAGTCCTTGTGCTCCTGCAAGTTCCTGGCGTGCTCTTGCGTGCGAGCGTATTCCTTGGTTCATGCGAGAGTTGTCCCCCGAACTCACCGCGATGGATACGTTGAACGTATCTCGCGGTCCTTCTGTCGTACCACGATTTGGATCCGCCATGCGTTTGGCCGTGATGTCGCTCGTACTTTCGGGAGATCCTGCGCACTCACAGGAGCCAGCAAAAAATCCATTTGAACCTATTGGGAATGCAGCGAAAGTGACTGTCGTCGAAGAGAAACTTTCGTCGCAAGCTCAAGATGTGTTTCTGCAATGGAAGGGAAATCAATATCTTCCTCTGTTACGGCATCCCGAGAAGGCAGCCATTGTGAAGCACATATGCAAACAGGATGATCTTCGTCAAAAACTTGTCGGCTGTGTTATCACCAATGCCACGGACCCCAATGGAAAGTTCGAAGATCGCAAGCTTTGTTTAGAACTGCTCGGTCTTATGGGTCCGTACTCCGAAGCCAGCGATGCTCTTATTAAAATTCTTGGAGATACGCATGTGCTCATCGAAGAAAACGATGCCGTTGCGTATCGACTCTTTCCAGTATTAAAGGAGACAGCAAAAAGCATTGGAATTTCTCAACAGAGTTTGGACGAATACTGCAGAAATCCCTGTGACGATGCTCCTCGTCCTATTCGCCAAGTCGTAAAATTCTTTGTGGGTCCACAATGCGAATACATGCCCATGCCTCCTCCGCCCATTGCCACTCTTCTCCAAATAGATCAAAGGCATGGTGCTCCAGAAGCCATTAAATACGCCAAAGGCATGCAAGAATCAGATCTCTTTAATGCCTATACGAAGCGCCCATACATGAATTTACTCGCTCATTATGGCAAGCCGGGTTTAGAGGCGTTGAGAGAGCTTGGTAAGCACCCTAAGGAAGATATTGCCCTCAGTGCGCTCGTCGCCATCTCTGTTGCGTTGGAGCAAGGCTCCATAAGTGAAGAGTCTTCCGTTCAAGAATTTTTATGTGTAGTGAACGACACGAAACAGTGCGCTTCACGTCGCGATCTGGCGTTTCGTTCCCTTGTGAAATCTTTTCCGAGGTATCACGAGAGAATTCTCCCTGTGATGATTGCCGCCCTTGATTCTCCTGAGTACGCACGAGAGATGGTGAATGCGTTGCGTGATGCGCTCATGGATCACCCTGATGACATGAAGTTCATTCAAGAGCTCACACGCATTATTCGTGCTGACCCAACGAGCTCTGGAGCTTTGCAAGCCTCGCGCGTGTTTTCGTTGGCAGGGAAGAGTTGCCCCAAGGCATCCGAAAGTTTGCAACTCCTTTGCGTGGAGCAGTGGACAAATGTGCCGACAGAACAAGAGCTCGCGAAGATGGACGAAAAAACACGAGCGCAGTGGCAGAAACGTTTTGACCTGCACGGTTGTCTTGCCACAGGAATGGGAAAATCACTTCTTCATGCAGATGACGCACAGCGCACGAGCGGGTTGAAGTTACTCAAGCAAATCACCTATTCTTCAGAGCCCGACAAAAAGGGTGTTCATCCCGATCCTCGTGTGAGGTATGCAGCTGTTCATGGCATCAATCAGGCGAAATTCAGCGACGAAGCCACTCTTGATCATCTCATCCAAGTAGCGGGTGTAGGGTGGGAAATAGATGTATCTGGTGCCATACGTGCGATTGTGGAGAATCATGGCAAGAAAGGCATTGAGAAGCTGCGAAAGACCTATCCCGATAATGGTTTAGTGAAACTCTACGTGGAGATGTACTACGGAAAATAATATGCGAAGCCACACTCTCCCTAACCTTCTTCCCTCCAGGCGTGACGCTCTACGCATGGGAGGAGCATCGTTACTGAGTCTTGCATTGGGGAAAGGTGTGGATGCTGCGGAGAATCAACGAGAGGAGAGCCGGAGAAAATACAAGAAGCTGCTCTGGCTCTGGGCCGATGGAGGTCCCAGCGGGCACGAGGGATTCGATCCTAAACCTCAAGCCCCGCATGAATATTCCGGGCCATTTGAGCCCGCCAATACATCGCAAGATGGTGTGCAAATTTCCTCTCTTTTTGGTCGCACGGCCAAGCAGATGCACGAAACGGTTTTACTCAGAGGCAGATACACCCGCGGCCTTGAGCACTTGGCTGGCATGAAGCAGGTACTGGGAAAAGATGATAACTCCAACACCAACGCACTCACACAATATGCGTCGCAGGGAAATGGTATGCCATATGCATATCTGGAATGCCCTGATGCCATCGATCGTTTTAATTATCGTGGCGAAGCTTTTCTCGCGCAGCGATCACATGAATTGAAGTGGAATAGCAAACGCAACACGTTTGTTCTTGAGGGATTTCACCAGCCACATCCGCGCATACGCGAGAGGATGGCTCTGCATCAGGAGTTGGAAGCGGCTCGGGAACAGGACAAGGATCCGAAATTTGCAGAGTGGAAAAGGCTTCAGGCCAAAGCGTTTGAGCTAACGAGCAAGCCACCACCTTCTCTTGCGGCTTCACCGAATGAAGTTGATGCCTATTGCGGCAAGAATCACAAAAATGCCTCGGCGCAGAGTATTCTGATGGCACGGCAGCTTATACGGTCAGACCTCTTCGATGTCATTCTCGTCCGATTTGGAGATTTTGATGTGCACAATGCGCTGGTGGATCGCCTCATCAAAGATGTTCCTCCCGTGGACTACGCTCTCGCGCGTTTGATCCAGGAAGTGCGCAGCGGCGCTCTCGGTGACGTATTGGTGGTGTTTGGAGGGGAGTTTGGCCGTACGCCGCGTATCAACAGCTCGGGAGGCAGAGATCACTGGTCCACCCACACGACGATGCTTGTGAGTTCTGACAATGACCTGATCCCGGGCTGCGTTCATGGTGCGACAGATCGCAAAGGGGCAGAGATTATTGATGGTGAAGTAAACGATACGTTGTGGCTGAAAACCCTCGAAGGTGCCCTTCTGAAGAAGAAAGAACCTGCCGTGATGGCCGGGCTTCCTCCTATCTTCACGGGTAAATGAGATGTGCTAGCATCGGTGTGATTCCCCTCCCCTTTCCATGAACCTCGCTATTAACGGATTTGGACGCATTGGTCGCCAAGCATTGCGCATCATTACCGAGCGCTTCCCTGATGTGAACGTGGTGCTCATCAATGACCTCACAGATGGTGCTACGCTAGCCCACCTCTATAACTTCGATTCTTCCTTTGGTAGGGCGCACGTCGAAGCCTCGTTCGAGGGCAATGCGCTCGTCGTTGGTAACGACAAGATCACCGTGACGGCCGAGAAAGATCCCGCCAAGCTCCCGCACAAAGATCTCAAAGTCGATGTCGTACTGGAATGCACCGGTCGTTTTACGGATCGTGCCGGCATGCAGCTGCACATCGATGCTGGTGCCAAGAAGGTCATTCTTTCGGCTCCTGCAAAGGAACCTGTGGATGTGACGCTTTGTATGGGTGTGAATGAAGACAAGTATGATCCCAAGACCATGCACCTCATCAGCAATGCTTCGTGCACCACAGGCTCTCTCGCTCCTATGGTCAAAGTTCTCCACGAAACGTTTGGTGTGGAACATGGTTTGATGACGACGGTGCATAGCTACACGAATGATCAGAACCTGCTTGATCTCCCCCACAAAGATCTGCGCCGTGCACGTGCAGCCGCCATCAACATCATTCCATCCAGCACCGGTGCTGCGAAGGCCATTGGCGAAGTTATCCCCGCTCTCAAGGGCAAGCTCCATGGCACGTCGCTGCGCGTGCCCACTCCTACGGTGAGCATCACAGATCTCACGGTCGTGACATCCAAGCCGGTGACCAAAGAGGAAGTAAATGCAGCGTTCGAGAAAGCTGCCAACGGTCCCATGAAGGGCATCCTAGGATTGGAAAACCGTCCACTTGTTTCCAAGGATTATGTAGGCGACAGCCGCAGCTCCATCATCGATGCCGATATGACCCAAGTAATGGCTGGAAACATGCTCAAAACCTTCTCGTGGTACGACAACGAGTGGGGATACAGCAACCGTCTGGTTGAGCTTGCTGTGATGGTGGGAAAGAAGCTTTAATACTCCTCCTATGTCAGCCGATACCCGCTTTAGCGGTTCACTCGGGGAGGAATACGAACTCTTCCAAAGGGCAGTTCCGCACCATGAGGAATTCCAGGGGAAAGTGACGGATATCGTGCGAGCTTTTGTCGGTGACAAAGAAGTATCGACACTAGTGATTGTCGAAGCAGGTACAGGGACGGGAATAACGACGGAATGCATACTTTCTGCTCATCCAGATATTCATGTGCGTTCTTTGGATACTGAAGAGCACATGCTCAGTAAAGCGCGTGAGCGCTTGGTAGATTTTTCCCGAAGAGTCACACTCATTCACGAAGATATTCTCACGTACTTGCGTGAGCAAAACGACCAAAGCATTGATGCTTTTATTTCTGCGTACACGATCCATAACTTTGACCCCGATGTACGTAGCGAACTCATGCAGGAAGTGGCGAGAACTCTCAAGCAAGGAGGACTCTATCTAAATGCGGATAAATACGCTCTCGATGACAAAGAAGAGCACATCAAGTCGCTCCGGCTGCAGCAAGATCTTTTCCGGGTGTTCGGGCAGTTTGGGAGGCCTGATTTGCAAATCGCGTGGCTCCAGCATTACCTCGAAGACGATCACATTCGTTTTTCCGAAGCGGAGCAGCGAGAGCTCCTCGCAGAGGCTTTTCCAAATCTTCAGACGGTGTACCGAAATGGAATGGAGGCAATTATGCTCGGGAAGAAGCTCTAAATAGCCCTTTGATTCCTTAGCGACGGGCACATGCTCGTCGTTTTAGGTATGTTCAATATTTTGTTTATGGGTAGGGATAAAACCGTATTAACGATTCACAAATGAATTCGATTTTAGTGCTACTGGAAGAGCTTTTTTAGCTTGTTCTTACATTGTCTCAAAAGAGAGCCTTCTTCTGTCATATGCGGAGCATCTTCTGTGCCATCGGGGGCAACGCGCACGGTGAATCGGTTTGTTTCGAAGTCCTGCACAAGTGTGAATTTTCCCTCTGGCACTTTCTCGATCGTCACCGTCAAATCACCACTGTCTTGTTTGGTAAACGTGACGATGGTTTTCTCGTTTCCATTCTCTCCCTTCAAAGGGAACAACCCCATATCGAGAGAGCTTTGATCTTTGAAGATCAACTCCGGATGAAATGCTCCATTGGTGAATGTTTCCTTTACCCCAAACTTTGCGAGATCCGCTCTACTCATGCGATAGAAGCGCACTTCTGTTTTGTTGCGAAGATTCCCGTCCACGGATTCCACTGCATACGTTTCCATGGGCTTTTCGTGCAATGCAGCACCCATGCCCACGAGCATCGCCACGTCTGTGAGCGTGGAATATGCGAGCTTTCGTAACACTCTCTGTGTGAACGATGGAGGCACAGGCACGACGGATTCTCGGTGTTGTGGGACAGCCAAGGAGTGAGCCATAGCAGACGAATTTACTCCTTCTTTTCGTCATCCACCACCTCTGCGTCTACCACGTTGTCCTGGGCAGGCTTTCCTTCGCTGG
>CAZDEA010000040.1:0-4324 GCA_964504485.1 uncultured Candidatus Peribacteria bacterium
GGTCCAGGTGGCTCGTTCATTTGTCCGAAGACCATGGACGTTTTGTCCAAGACACCGGATTCTTTCATTTCGTAGTACAAGTCGTTTCCTTCGCGGCTGCGCTCGCCCACTCCGGCGAACACCGAGTATCCACCGTGCTCTGCAGCAATGTTACGGATGAGCTCTTTGACGATGACGGTCTTACCCACACCAGCTCCTCCAAAGAGTCCTACTTTTCCTCCTTTCAAGATAGGACAAAAGAGATCGATCACTTTGATTCCCGTCTCCAACACTTCTGTTTCTGTGGACTGCTCCATAAAGCTTGGAGCTGGACGGTGGATAGGATAGGTCTTCTTGGTTTTAGCAGGAGGGAGTCCATCAATCGGTTCTCCCAACACATCGAACATGCGACCGAGTGTCTCCTGGCCTACAGGTACATGGATAGGTGCACCGGTGTCTTCGACAGCAACACCGCGAGCGAGACCGTCTGTGGATCCCATCGCGACGGTGCGGACTGATCCTCCGTCCATATGCTGCTGCACTTCCAGAGTGAGCACGCCTTTGCCCAACTTAATCTTGAGCGCAGAATAAATGGCCGGAAGTGGCGTTCCCTGTGGGAAGCTGCAGTCGACGACTGCTCCGAGCACCTGTGTAACTGTTCCGTTTGCCATAGAAGAAGGAGAAAAATGGAGAATTCGTTGTCCTAAACTGACATCCTATACTCTTTTTATACGGGGAAAACAAGCCCCTAAGAGGTCACTTTGCCTTGTCACGAAAAGAGGTTAAAGTAATCAGCTGCTCATTCCCAAGCCGTTTTCTTTCTCCCACCAAATACTGGGTCAGTATTGCGTGGGGGAAGGTGCACTTGTCATTCATTCTCTCCAGGAGATAGCTATGCGCACGAAACTGATCGTAGTTGGGTGCTTGGCCTGTCTGGGTTTTGTCGCGGCAACGATTGATCTGTGGATCAATCAGCCCTGGCCAAAGATCGTCAATTTAGCCTGTTGGGGATTGGCAAGTATTCTCGCATTTTGGGCTGTTAAAAGCGCACAGCGAGAACATCTTCCCTAGTACGACCGAGTCCTCATGGACTCGGTTTTTCAAAAACCCCGCGTTCTGCTCACCTCACCCCAACCCCTCTCCTCGCTTGTTCTACTTGAATAGAGAACTGATCTATCCTTTTGTCTTAGCCAAGAAAAGGAGAGGGGCTTTTTTACATTATTAAAATATCTCGTGTGTCTGATGAACAGAAAATAAGCTTATTTCATGGAATATTTGTCACCAAAGCCAAGCAAGTATGATTTTGCAAAGGCATTACGTAAAAATATGACTCCTCAAGAAAAGCGACTATGGGAGGCAGTGCGTAATAGGAAAGTCGGAGGATTAAAATTCAGACGCCAAGTGGCAATTAGTAACTATATTGTAGATTTTCTGTGTGTTCAGCAAAAATTGATCATTGAAGTAGACGGCGGCATCCACGATGAACAAAAAGAATATGACGCAATGCGCCAGGAGCTTTTGGAGATGGATCACTACAAATTTCTCAGGTTCACAAATGAAGAAATTGATTTACATTTAGAAAAAGTTATTAAGAAAATAATTCAGCATAAAAATCCCCTCTCCTTAGATCTGAAGAATAAAAATCAAGACAAGACTCAATAGTTCAAATGCAAACGAGGAGAGGGGTTGGGGTGAGGTGATTTAATAACTACACGGGCACGGTGCGCGGAAACACACGCACTTAGGTGCCTTGGGAATCTTCGGTGGTTTTGGCTTGGGATAGCGCCTGCAGGGGTCACACGGCCAGCGCACGCACTTACAGTCTGTGGTCGTTGGATATCGCGTCATCGATGCAGAGGACGCCATGCCATAGGCAGACGCCGGAGCAGAAAAGCCCAAGAGAATGGCAACGAAGAAGGCGAGGAGAGTGTGCATAGAAAAAGGATGGAACTGTACGCCTGCGAAGACGTACATGCACACTTTTTCTTACATAATCACAAAGGGCTTACAGCGCTCTTTGGACTCATTTTATCGCGTATCCAGTGATAAATCGGCGGAACAAACGACACACCGATGATGCCGAAAATCACGATGGTGAAGTTCTCCTTCACGGCTGGAATATTACCAAAGAAATACCCAGCCCCCAGGAACAGGACAATCCAGAGCGTGCCCCCAAACACGTTCCAAAAGATGAACCTGCCGTAGTGCATGCGCCCAACCCCCGCCACAAACGGCGCGAGCGTACGGATGATGGGGAAGAATCGCGCGAAGAGAATCGCTTTGTGTCCGTGGATTTCGTAGAAGCGCTCTGCTTGCATCAGTTTTTCGTGATTGAGGAACCAGCGATTTTCTTTGAACACTTTTGGTCCAAGCATTTTCCCCACGTGATAGTTCACCGTGTCTCCAACGACCGCGGCAACCCACAGGAGTGCTGCGAGTACAAAAATATTGAGTGAGCCGAGTGCCGCAAACGTACCCGCGGCAAACAGCAGTGAGTCACCGGGGAGGAACGGCATCACCACCAATCCTGTTTCGCAAAAAATAATCACAAACAAGATCGCGTAGGTCAGCGACCCATACTGCGCGATCACTTCTGCGAGATGCACATCTAAGTGAATAAAGAGACTGATGACCGACTGAATAAATTCCATAAGGAGAATGGGGACAAGAGCACGCGAGGGACGAAGGAAGCATGTTCCTCGTCCCCAGCATTCTCAAAATTATCTCAGAAGATCAATCGCCCTTAGCAACTGCTCGTCGCGCGAGCCATCACTACTGAGAACCACAACATCGGGAACCACACCCAATCCATCAATCTTGCGGCCCTTGGGACTCTTCCACTCACCTTCGGTGACCTTCAGGCTGGAACCATCGTTAAAGGTGTAGATGCGCTGGAAGGTGCCTTTGCCAAAGGTCGTTTCTCCCACAATCGTGGCACGCCCTGCGTCTTGCAAAGCAGCTGCAACAATTTCGGATGCACTTGCAGATCCTTTGTTGACGAGCACTACCACACGAACGGCAGAGGGGATGGTTTGATCCTTGGCCGTGACTTCGTTGTTGGTCTCTTTGAGAGACACTGTCTGCACGTATGTGGAACCCTTCGGCAAGAAGTTGCTCACCGTGACTTCTGCAGCCGTGATGAGACCACCTGGATCATTGCGAAGGTCCAAGATCACTCCGGTAGGTTTCATCTTGGCGATTTCTTCGAAAGTCTTTCGCAACTCACGCTCTGTCGTGGTGCCAAATTGGAGAAGCTTCACCACGGCAACAGTCCCCTGCCAGCTGGTTTGGATTTCGAGATTCTTGATCGTGTCGCGTATCACAGACACATCGAAATCATTTCCATCACGGCGGATGCGCAATTTGACAGTGGTTCCTTTCTTGCCGCGCACCTTGCTCACCGACTCCTCCAAATCCATGCCCTTCAAATCCACACCATCGGCAGAGAGAATGATATCGCGTGGCTTCAATCCTGCCTTCTCTGCAGGGGAACCCGGAAGCGGTGCCACGATGATCATGAATTCATCAATTTTTTCCACGCTCGCACCAATACCTGTCACTTCTCCTTCGAGCTGCTGCTGATAGCTCTGGGACTTCGCCTTGGGCATGTACACGGTATACGGATCCTTCAGCTGATCCACGAGCCCGTTGATCGTGGCATCACCGGATTTGTCGTCATCGACACGATCCTTATAGAGGAAGCTGTTCTGCAAAATCTCCCACACAGCGCGTTGCACATCTTCCTTGGGAAGTGGCTTACTGACGCGCTCCGGGCGAATTCGCACGACCGGCAAAACCACCACCTGACCGCCATTGGGAGAAATTCCCTCGGACGCCATGATGGTCGCGAGAAGCTTTTCTGCTTCACCAACCGTGATCAATCTCTTGGCACCAAACACACTGCGTGAATCGGGATCTACCCAGCCGCGTTCCATGGCAACAGCGAGTGCTTTTGCCTCGGCGCTACCCGCGGTGACATCGGCATAGGGTGGAAGCGGATCTTTCGCGACTTGTCCGCTGGCTTCGAGTTCTACGAGAATCTGAATTGCCTCACTGCGTGTGATCGGACGACTGGCATTCAACTGCTTGCCGAACACCTTGAGTGCGCCCAATGCATGTGCGGTCTGCACGTAGGGAAGAAGAGACTCTGGAATGCGCTCGAACGGCTTCATCTTGGTGTCGTGAATCAGTTCAAAACGCAATGCCTTCATGCTGCTGCGCAAAAAATCTCCGCGCGATACAAATGCTTTGCTATCTGCACCAATCAAATGCTTGGGAGCTCCATTTGCAGGGAGAATCGTGACACCCGCAGCATGCGTGAACGACGGCGCGAGAAGCAGAAGCA
>CAZDEA010000040.1:4424-5788 GCA_964504485.1 uncultured Candidatus Peribacteria bacterium
GTCACAAACGTATCCTGCTGCAAAAGCCTGCCACGTTCTTGCCTGTTGCTATTCCATTCCAGAAGCCAAGTGAGGAGGAGAAATCCACCCACGACATAGAGAAGCGATGGAATAATCACGAGAGAGACCGAATTTAATGGCGAGCCCTCCGGCGAACCCAATAGTGCCCCCAGTGTGCGAGGATTATTAGGGAGCGCATCGGGGACCGAAACCAAGAAGTTCGCAAGTCCATGCGAGACCACAGCAAACGTGAGTCCACTGATGACCGAGACCGAGCGGAACACAGCCACGCGCGGCAAATCCAGCACTTTGGAAAGAAGGTCCGTAAACGGGTACCGGTTTTCGATGGCCAACAATTGTGAGGCGAAAATGGATCGACCCACGAAGTATCCCAAAATGCCTGTCGATGCGATATGCACCATGCTCGTGAGCACGCTTCTGCCTCCCACGTTCCCCACAAACGCGAACCAATCACGCGATGCGCTATCCATAAGGTAGCGTTTAACGAAGGATGGGAAGTACGAGGTGTTGAGGATGTTCTCGGCAAAGGCAAAGCCAATGGCAACGACAATGGAAAGTTCCACGACATCATCGATGCTCGAAAACAGTTTCTGTCCGCTCTTCTTCAGCACCCAGTACTTGGAGAATTCCTCGATGAGGGCCACGCACACAAACGTCAGCGCGAGCGACAGAAGAACTGTGGTGAGGGATCGCGTTCCCTGCATTTGATTGAGCACCAGGGATTGCGATGCTGCGTTAAAACTTTCGGGAATCACGCGGAAGTAAAAGAAGTGCAATTGGAGATTCCCGCGTACCATCGCATCGTAAAAGAGAATGGGCGCCGTAGAGGCCATACCAGCAAAGAACATCAGAAAGACTCTGCTGAGGTTTTGGCGGTGATACTGCAGGAAGAGATAACACCAAAATGCCGCCGGTATCAGTGCAAACGCCATGGCAATGAGCACCGTCAGGCGATCCACTCCCGTACGATTCAATACCAACGTGAGGGTGATCCAGAATACAAATGTGCCCAGCACTGTTGCCTTCACGTGTGTTTCCCATGGTCCAAAGAGGAGCCTCCACGCAGTCACGATCAACACCACTCCCAGTGCAATGGCAAACGGGTTACTGACGACTGGTGCCGTAAAGAGCATCGGCACAAATTGCAGGTACGCTGCCGAGAGCACCGTGCCCAAAAGCGCACCGAACACATAGTGGTAGTGCTTGTGCTTGTACTTCGCGGTCAAATCCAGCGCCGCCAAAATCGCCACTCCCAAGAGTACGGCGAAGGTTTTTTCTGGAGCCAGGTTTTGGAGCCACGAAAACATCAAGACAGTATAGCAGATTTTTGGCTTTCGGACGAG
>CAZDEA010000041.1:0-5778 GCA_964504485.1 uncultured Candidatus Peribacteria bacterium
CATACACAGGAATATACTCTCAAAGACACAAAAAACAATTTTGTCATATATACGTATATTGATGTTCATTGTTGTTCCAGACAGGAATAGACGTCGTTATTTCCCTTTCGTGGGTGGCGGTTGAGGCCGTGCGATCACCGGTGCTTTTTCTTGTACTTCCCACTGAGGTTTCCATTTCTTGAGCGTGCATCCTTCAATGCGCGGAAGTGTTTGCTTGTGCGCCTGCTCCATGCGGACATCCATTTCTCCGTACTTGCCCAGGCGCTCCTTTAGGTGGGCTACTGCGTTATAGAGAGTATTAGCCTTCAGCTCCGTTCGTTCTTGCAGTTGCTCACGTGCGAATGTCAGTGCTTCTTCCATTTGATCACGGGGAAGTTCCCGCTGCAGATTGCGTAAGAGATGCACGAGCAGGATGTACTGTTCAAATGCCAAGCCCATGTCTCCTGGTACGTTCGTCTCTTTATTGAAGAGATACCCCTCTTTATTCCAAAGAGTGACGAGCAGGGAGTGTTTCGGAAGCTTTGAACGCACGCGTTCCACGAGCGTCGCGAGATCGCGCCATGTGTATGCATCTTTTTTCCACACGGCTTCGCCCAGCATGTCTGGTGTCACTACTTGTCTGTCGTGCGCATAGAAAAATTTCAATGCCTTTATTTCATTGGCGCTCATATTCCGCAGTGCTTCGAGCGGAATGCCCGTGCCCTTCACGGTCGCATACTCGTAGCCTTTGCCCTTTTTATTGACGATCGCTCCTTCCTCTCCGCTTTGTGTAAAGAGCTCCAAAACGTGGCGCATTTCCCTCTGAATGAGAAATGTAAGATCCTCATAATCTGTTTTTGCCGCGAGATCCAATGCATCGATTATTTCTTGGTACTCAATCGTCCTATCGGGATTTGCAAGGAAGTACGCAAAGATAGCCCGATGAATTTCTTGCAACGGCACTGCGTTTGGATTGCGTGCATGTCTTGTGGTGGTTCCATTATCCGATTCCTTGCCACCAGCAGCTGCACGCGTAGGCTTGCCATTGGGAATGAGTGCTCGCAGAGATTGCGCAATACGATCGGCAATCAGATGTTCCTCAAGTGCCACATCGATAGCCGTGTTGGCTTCTTTCCCTTTTCCTGCGGCGATGAGTTTGTGTGTGGCTCGCGCAATCTTGTATTGCCCTTGCATGATCGTACGCACAGCATTTGGAACTTCGTCGAGCATTTCGCGTGCATCGTCGATGCTATCGGCGCTACACAGGGCAGAGGCAAAGCGTGAATAGACGAATCCCATAAATAGTATTATGATGATTTTTTTGAATTAAGCAAATACCAGTATTGGTCTTGTAGATGCCAAAAATACGTGATGGTGCTCCCGACAGGAATTGAACCTGTATCTCCAGCTTCGGAGGCCGGCGGTCTATCCGTTTACCTACGGGAGCAGACGGAAAAACTGTACCGCATTCTCTGTAGTCACTCTATCGACTTCCTCGAGTGAGATTCCTTTTAGCTCTGCAATCTTCTTTGCTACCTCAGTCACAAACGCGGGCTCGTTGCGTTTGCCGCGATGGGGGACTGGGGTCAGGTACGGCGCATCGGTTTCGATCATCATTTGCGAGAGCGGACACTGAATAATGGTCTCGCGAATGTCATGAGCATCTGGGTAGGTGGCAATGCCCGTGAACGAGAGCATGCAGCCTGCCTTCACGAGATCCTCTACATCACTCCATTTCTCGGTGCAGCAGTGCAGCACAAATTTCACCGGATGACTTTTGAGGATCGCTTTGAGATCGGCAATGGATTCCCGGTTGTGAATTACCACGGGGAGACGGAGTTCCTGCGCGATCTTCAGCTGATCCTCAAATGCTTTCTTCTGGGCCTCTGGTGGAGAAAAGTTGTAGTGGTAATCGAGCCCAATTTCGCCAATAGCTTTTACCTTCTTCGACGAAGTCACGAGTATCCGCAGCGTTTCGCCATCCGCAGTTTTCCAATCTTTGGCATGGTGCGGGTGGACCCCTACTGTGCACGAGAGATCGGCAAAGTGTTCGGCAATGGCGACGCACTGTTCTGACTCCGGGAGAGAATCGGCGATGGTGATCATCTGAGAAACGCCTGCAGCTTTTGCACGCGTGATGACGTCAGAAACATCCTGGGCGAATTTCTTATCTGCCAAATGACAGTGTGAATCAATCATGTACGAGAATAGTACTGCAAGTAAGGACTGCGCCCCAGTTGCGTCTACAGAAATGTATCTTCCCCTCAAAACTATGGGTGGCACTCTTCTCAAAGCAGGAATCATTGCACTGATCTTCGGCGGTGGCTGGGCGGTGATCTATTTAGTATTGAAGGCTCTCTTCTAAGAGGGCAAAAACCTCAGTTGCCGATCAGACCGTCTTTTCGTCTGAGATCTTTCTGGTAGGATCTCCAAGCGCACCTTGGGTCAGTAGCTCAGTTGGTAGAGCAGTGCCCTTTTAAGGCATTGGTCGTGGGTTCAAGTCCCACCTGACCCACCATTGACAAGATAAATAACAGTTTTATAATAAAAATTAAGAATCTTCGAGTTCGAAGGCTCCTTTACAGCACAGAGAGCTACTTTAAAAAACCACCACTCACTCAACGAGAAGGAGATGTCATGCCTGCGAATGTCGTCCGAGAATTCTTAGGTACCGAACCGGTTATTTTTAAGGGCTGGCCTGGGAACGAAATTCAAGGTCTGCTCGAGTATCAACGAAGCGTTCTTTGCGATGATGATGTGGTTGTCTATCAAACATTGTCGGGAGGTGCGCTTGTACCGAAGGGGGGCGTACTTGAAGTCAGCTGCAATTATGCAAAATCTTCAAGGCGGTATCTGCCTGGAACCAAGTTTTGGGCAAACATTCCGACGCCACAGCAAACCCGAGGACAGCCGAGGTCGGCTCAGATGCTAGTGATCGTCGAAGAACCGACCATTCTTCAGCAGCTCGAAAGAGGTTATCTTCTGAACGCTAGCGGCCAATGGGAAATACCCACCGATATTGGCAAGCCGCTCAATGCTCAGGAGATGCAACAATCCTTGAACGCGGAAAGGCTCGTCGCTCTTGCAAAAGATCGCGACACAACCCTGGAAGCGCTGCTGCCGGAATTCGTCGAGGCAGCGATCTTCGTCGGTCAGTGGGGGATGCGCAAAGAGAAGTAGCCTCGCTGTATAATCTCATCAGTCTTTGACTGACTAGAAGCCGCTATCCTTTGGATAGCGGTTTCATGCTGTGTGATTATTTACGCCACTGGCAGCGTGAAGGTCACTTCTTTTTTCTTTTCTTTTTGGAGAGAAAATCAAAAACTTCATCCCCAGATACTTTTCCCTCTTTCCAGAGCGCGAAGGCGACACGCCGCCTGAATTGCTCCTTTGAGGAGCCGATTCTTTCTGTTGCCTTGAATCGTTTAGGTGCTTCCACATCTCTGTTGCGGGTTTGTTCTTGAGGCGAATGATACGGAAGTGATTCTTGTCGTACTTCTTCTACAGATTTACGTCCAAATGCACTGCTCAAAGCAGCGCGAGTTTGCCACGCATCATTGCTTCCTGTGTTTGTCACGCTCATGGAGCCGTCAGTCTGCACAGTGGCTTTGGTGCAGAGGCCTCCGGCATTGCGAGCTGCAGCTGCATCCATACGATCAAAACTTTCGCCGAACGGTGGTTTCACTCTGAATTCTGACATGCCAAAAGCATCACTCTCAAAGTGGTATGCGTCAAGAAAACAGATCGGAGGCTATTTCCACAATCCCGTCTTTTCGTCGAAGTTTGCGAGTGTCTTTCCTCCTACGGGCATACCCGTAGCGTCGTAGTGTGCGACAGAGATGGTTGTGGTTGTGGATTGATTCGCGCCGAACGAGCCTTTCCGCTGGTAGGTGTATTCCGCGACTTCACCCTCTTTCTCGCCAGGGATGGTTACCTCCAACAGATAGACGCCATCAGCATCGGATAACTCACGCTGCACAGAAAAATGTTCGACATGCTTCCCTAAAGCCTGCATGACTTCTTCCCGTGTAAGTGGTCGTTCCGTGTATTCCACTTCGTCGGGATACGGTGCGGAAAATGATTCGCTCATAGAATGACTGTAGCAGTTATGCTACGGGAAGAGTAAAGCTCACGGTTGTTCCTTTGTTTTCTTCGCTCTCCACCCACATGCGGCCACCGGAGATCTCGATGATCTTTTGGCTGACGAACAATCCCAAGCCGTTTCCTACAGGTTTGAACTTGCTCGCGTTACTGGCGCGCGTGAATTCGCGGAAGATCTTCGACATGTCGGCAGAGGGGATTCCACAACCATGGTCTGCAACTGTCACGGTGACGGTCCTGCCTTTGCGTACGGCGGATACATCAATCACCGTGCTCTCTGGCGAGAAGGCGATGGCGTTGTCGATCATTTCTGCCACGACTCCTTGAATCAACTTACGGTCCACCTGCACCATCACTTGCTGACCCATGTGCAGATTCACGGTCTGCTTCTTTTTCTTCGCGAGCGCATCTTTTTCGCCAATGGCGTCGGTGATGATTTCGTACAAGTCTGCGCGTTCTACTTCTTTCGCGACTGCTCCTTGCGATACGCTCGTGGCTTTGCGCAGCGATTCAATCAAGTCGCTCATGCGGGCAATGGCAGTATCCAATTCTGCAAACGCATCTGCGTTTTCGTGTGTGGCGTGTTCTTTATCATTCTCCTTCAAAAGATCCACCCACCAACGCATGCTGGAAAGCGGGGCACCCACTTGGTGCATGGCCAATCCCACCAATGCCGAACGTTCTTCGTCCAAGCGACGGTAGAACTTTTCGCGTCTGCGCCAGCCGCTGTACCCCAGCACCACAGAGCCAACGGCGCCCAGAAGCAGTACCAAGAGAAGGCTGATAGGGGAGAAGGCGCTCTGCGAAAGACTGATGAATTCGTGTGCGTCCATATCGATACCCAACACGGCCACGTTCTTGCCGCGTGCATCCTGAATAGGTGCAAAGCCAGAGAGCAGAGCTCCCCATTGGTCTTCGTAGACCTCGGTAGTCACCGGCTGCAAGAAGGCTGGGCCCTGTAACTCCGGTTGTTCGCTGATGTCGTAGAGTTCCCCGGGAGCTGCGGCAATTTCATCGCTATCTACGCGCCCATTTTTGTTATGGTCCAATTCTTCATCTGTAGACGTGGCGTCTGCATCAGCTACAAACGCGAGAGTTTGAGCGTGTCCCGTACGACGGAAGATGTACGCGAAGCGCGCGTTGGGAATGGAACTGCGAATGGCTCGCAACTGATTCACTACATTCTTGTAGGCTTCGGATTCTCTGTTTTCGGGTCCACGTATTTCTGTGAGGGCATCTCCATCAATTTGTGCAGCACCCAGTGCGGCTGCCATTTGCAATTGTTCACGGATTTTTTCGGACATCACATTCCTGCTCTGCAAAAAGAAAGCACTTCCCGCGAAGGCCGTCGCCGTCATGACAATGACAGATGGCAAGATCAGGCCAAAATTGATGCGGAGAGGACGCAGAGAATGTGGGTGTTTCTTTCTTCTTATTTTAGCAGAAAACGCATTTTGAGACAATTTGCATTTTAGGACTGTATGTCTGGTTTAGAGCCAAACCTTGCGTCTTTTGCCTTGGAACCGTAGCATCTCCCGGCGGTCCCAAATGCGGATGTAGCTCAGTTGGTAGAGCGACGCCTTGCCAAGGCGTAGGTCGCGGGTTCGAGTCCCGTCATCCGCTCCAATTTTGTGCTCCCCGAGGGGGCCTTTTTCTGCTATACTGTCTTGATGACACCGAATCTGATTTCCGGCTTCG
>CAZDEA010000042.1:0-5758 GCA_964504485.1 uncultured Candidatus Peribacteria bacterium
TCGCCATGCACTTCACAGAGAAGGAAGTGGAAGAGGGTCGCAAGCACCACCTCAACTTGATCCAGTGCAGCCACATGGCCTCCGATGCCTGCGGCGTAAACCTGCTCCTGGACAAGCTCCAGAAGGAAGAAAAGAACCTCAAAGTGGTCGAGGTATCTGGTTTCGTCCGCTTCAAGCGCTAAACCGCAATGCAAGGGCGTACTGGGCTTCTGGTACGCCTTTTTTGTGCATGACAGCCTGATAGACTGTATGGGCATTTAGCCGTACAATTAGCCCCTTTTGCCTACTTATCCCATGCCCAAACGTAAGCCCTTCTCGGTTCTGCGCTTCGCAGGTGAAGCACTGGCGTTCTTCCGTAAACAGCCGGCGCTCTGGCCTGTGACTCTCGTGCTGATTGCTCTGCCTTCCTTTGTGATGACGATCGCAGGCAGGTTAATGGAAGAAGATAGTCCATTACTAGCAACGGGCATCCCTGGATTTTTGGAACAGAATGATCCACAAGGATACTCACTCGTGATCGCATTGATCCTGCTCACACTCGCCACCATTTGGGGCGCTGCGAGCGTCTTGCTGGTAGGCAGGAGAATGATCGGCAACCGCGCTGGCAGGGCCCGCACATCGGCTGCCTCGGTGATGAAAGAATCTGCATCGCTCGTCTTTCCTATGTTCTTCACGTCCATTATCCAGGCTGCCCATGCGCTGCTGTGGTTCTTGCCTGCAGCCCTTGCTGCCTTTGGCCTGTATATGGTGACATTGATGCGCGATTGGAAGTTGGACTCTACGCTTGATGGCAACTTGTACTTCGTCGTATTCCCGCTCGTGATCCTGATTGCCGCGCTGCCGGGCATCGCCTATCTCATCCGCACCAGCTTCTACAGCGTCGTCGTAGCATCCGAAGATCTGCGCTTCGCAGCAGCACTGCGTAGGAGCAAAGAAATAGTCCATGGCAGACTATGGACCGCCACGCGCTGCCTTGTGGGATTGCTCGTCATCTTCGTCGCCCCATCTATGATCCTCGCTGCTCTGGTAGAGCCCTTCACACGCGCTTCACTAGGTGCGCTCCTGAGCATCGACTTTGCGGTGAATATGATCAGCGCCATCTTCACGGCACCATTGATCCTCGCGAGCGTGCTCTTGTACGGAGCCCTGCGGGATGCACCGAGGTCTGTGAAAATCTGAGGAACCGAAGAATAGAGGAACAAACGAAACAAGGACTTTTATCCTTGGCTCATGTTCTCCTTTGTTCTTAGAGCACACCCGCCTCCTTCATGACTGCCTCGAATGCAGCTGGCTCGTGGATGGCGAGCTCGCTCAATACCTTGCGGTTGAGGGCGATCTTTTTGACTTCGAGAGCTTTGATGAATGCAGAGTAACGCACTCCCTTGGCGCGCAGAGCGGCGTTGATGCGCACAATCCACAGGCTGCGGAAATCCGTCTTCTTGCGCTTGCGATCCCTATACGCGTTTACACCGGCACGTACGACTGCCTCGCTTGCCTTCTTAAAGGTTGCGCTGCGCATGCCGCGGTAGCCTTTCGCAAGGGTGCGAATCTTCTTGTGACGACGGTGCCGAACAATTCCACGTTTGACGCGCATGGTTTAAAGGTGAGGGACGAGGGCAGAGAGACGCTTGATGTCCGTGCGGTGTGCAAGGACGGTACGAGGCAAGCGCTTCTGGCGCTTGTTCTTCTGTTGCAAAAGGTGCTTGCGGCCGCGGCGATTGAACGCCAGCTTGCCGGACCCTGTCTTCCAGAGTCTCTTTTTTGCGCCGCTGTGGGACTTCATCTTTGGCATAGGAGCGACGAAGTATAGCGATTAGAAATCAGGGTGCAAACTCAATTTTGCATGGTATCAGGTATTGGGTATTAGGTATCCAGTATCAACAATACATTTTCACAGAACAGGCTATATACCTGATACAGGATACTTAATACGGAATACTCACTTTTGCTTGGGTCTGAGGATCGCGAAGAACTGATCGCCCTGACGCTTCACATCCTGTTCCAGCTCGGCGACGTCCATAATGCCTTTGATGAGGTCTTTGAGCTTGGCGATGGCAAAGTCCTTGTTGGCCAGCTCGCGACCGCGCAGACGGACGGTGAACTTCACGAGATCGCGGTCAGCCAAGAACTCGCGAGCGCGATCGGCGAGGCGGTTGAGGTCGTGGGTATCGGTGCGGAATCCGAAGCGCAGCATTTTTACTTCTGTCTGCTTGCTGTGTGCCTTCTGCTTTTTCTCTTTCTTCTGGAGCTGATAGAGGAAGTGGCCGAAGTCTCCAATCTTCACTACAGGGGGAACCGCCTTGGGCGATACTTCGATCAAATCTTGCTCAGCTGCTTTTGCACGAGCAAGAGCAACGGAGGTGGCAATGACTTCTGTTTCACCCTCTTCGTTGATCAACATGACTTCGGGTACGTTGATTTGTTCGTTCATGCGAGGACGCTTCTCGATGGGCTTTTGGAATGCTGGTCGGTGACGCTGACGCAAAAAGAAATGGGGGAAATCCCGATCAATATAGCGCTTTTGAGCACTTTAGAAAAGCTGAATGAAGGAAAGATTCTCTTCCTTTCTGTTACTTCCGGATGAACGTCTCCATCTCCAAGGTGACTTCTTGGAATCCATCGTCCCCTACCGGGTGCATGGCAACAGACGTGAGCAACAAGAATGGACTTGGCCAAAGCCCCTTCTCTGCAAGAGTGCGACCAGGTTCACCGTGCAACAACGCTTGTGCCTCTGGGAGGAGCGATGCTTTGACGATGGTGCGGAACACATCGCGGAAGCTCTCGGCTGCAACCACATTGAGCAAACGATCCTCATACACATGCGGCTGCTCTGCATATGCACGAAGATCGGTCGCCAAGAACTGCTCCAGCGCGACAATATCCGCCGGGTGTGTTGCTTCCAAGGTACGCAGCAATTCCTGTAACCCCGCTGGTGGCAACGCATCGGAGACGGTCAGAAGACCAGACAAGCGTACCGCTTGCACCAAAGCTTCTACGCCCTCTGTACGTACCGTGAAGGTGGTCTGCACAGGAACAGCAGTCATTTCTCCTGTAGAAGGAGATGGCGTACCAACGGTCACGCGGGACGTTCCGCGAGAGAGTCCACGCGATGCGAGGATCTCGCGCACGGCATCGATGTATCCCACGATGCGCTCGCGTTCGAGTGCCTCGGGGAAGACAAACACGCGCAAGCGCTCTTCCTGCGAACCGCTGCGCAGTTCTTTTTGGACTTCGGATAACTGCACCTCTGCGGTGAGCATGGCCAGGCGTCGTTCCAATGGAGGAAGCTCCGCTGCTTGGGGCAGACCCTGTTCGCGCAGAGCAATCAAACGATCGGCATGCAGGCGCATGCCCAATGCCGTCGATGCCAAGAGTCCCAACGCCAGGAACCAGCGCAGGCATGCGCGCCTGAGCGAGGGAAGCCGACCAAGGAGAAACAAGGCTATCATGGGAGGGTGATCGTGACAGTGAATGGCGAGTACTCGCCTATGCGTGCATCGGTCTTGCGTGTGAACGGCACAGAAGTGAGAGACGCTCCGGGGATTTTCGAAAGTGCATCAATGAATCCTGCGAGCACCGTCATGCTCTGGGTACCGCTGTTACGAATGTCACCGGTGAGCGTAATGGTACGAGCAGAGGCATCCAAGGATTGTTCTGCAAGATGCACGGCAGCGTCTTTACCGGACGTCTCTGCGACAATGCGCATGGCTTCTTTCCAGGCAAAGAGGATCTTCCACGCATGCTGGTCATCTTTGAGCTCTTCATACGCAGCGTGCTGCAGAGGAGCCACGAGCTCGGTGCGGCGGCCTTCGAGTGCACTCACCTTCCCTACGAGATCGGCCTTGAGTGAAGAAAGCTCATCGACGGTATGACGTGCACCCAGCACTTCGACGTACGAAAACTGCGGGAGGAGGAACAACACCGAAGCCCATACCATGGCTGCGAACACGACAGAGAATGTGAGCGTGTATCCGCCAATACGATCCAGTGCCTGGATGGCAGGATGAAGCTCTTGGGGCACGGGGGTGGGTGTGTGTGGGTCTGACATGAAGGTTTCCTCTGATTATAGCCGAAAAAGCCTTTTTCAGGAAGGTGCATAGGAAAGAGAAAAGATGTGTAGTAGTAAAGATGGAGAAGAGAGATACGACTGAGAAGACTGAGAGGATTTGGCAATATTCCTCTCTGTCCTTTCTCTCTTCTCAGTCCTCTCCATCCCTCCGCATTCGCAGGAATTACCGGAAACCGCTATACTATCCGCATATCCCTTTCCCCCTTCCCATGGAAGAACTCCAAAAAAAACTGATGGAGCTGCTTGAGGCAGTGAACACTGGGAAGGACTCTCTTTGAGAAAAGGGGTGTCCCAACACAGATTGCGGGGTTAGAAGCACAGACGAACGATGCCAACATTTGGAGTGATCAAAAAAGGGCCAATGAACTCTTTGGCAAACTCCGCGTACTGCGCAAGCAGTGGGAACCGGTCACCGAACTGCGCACGAAGATCCAGGACACGATTGATGTTCTCGCGATTGCCTCTGCAGAGGACGTTGCTGGTTTAACAGAAGAAACTTCTGCACTGGAAGTGGCATGGAAGAAGCTCGAAACACAGCTGTACCTGGGCGGTGAATACGATGCCTCGAACTGCTACCTGACGATTTCGTCTGGTGCGGGTGGAACGGAGGCACAGGACTGGGCAAGCATGCTCGCGCGTATGTATCTGCGGTATTGCGAACGCCAGGGTTGGAAGACGCAATTGCTCGAAAAAACCGACGGCCAAGAGGCAGGAATCAAGACAGCAACCTTCCTCGTAGAAGGAGACATGGCTTACGGGAACTTGAAGTGCGAAAAGGGCACGCACCGCTTGGTGAGGCTCTCGCCCTTCAATGCCAAGAGCCTGCGCCAGACAAGCTTCGCGCTGGTAGAAGCATTGCCAGAGATTGAAGAGACCACAGAGATCACCATCCCCGAAAAAGATCTGCGCATCGATACCTACCGCAGCGGAGGTGCCGGTGGCCAGAACGTGAACAAGGTCGAAACCGCCATTCGTATTACGCACATCCCCACAGGCATTGCCGTGGCGTGCCAGACAGAGCGTAGCCAGTTACAGAACCGTGTACGTGCGATGAACATTCTCACAGCGAAGCTTTTGGAAAAGCAGAGGCAGGAGGAAAAAGAACAACGTGGTGAACTGAAGGGCGCGAGTGAGAGCGCAGACTTTGGTCAGCAGATTAGGAGCTACGTTCTGCACCCGTACCAAATGGTGAAGGATCTGCGTACAGAGCATGAAACCAGTAACACGACAGGCGTGCTGGACGGAGACATTCAGGGATTTATTGATGCTGAGCTCAAGCGAGAAGCGGGTGCAATCTAAATCAACCCTCTCCCCAACAAGGAGAGAGGGCGCCGCAATCGTCTTGTGAACGTCACCAAGATTGTTTTTGACTGCGGGCTCAGTCGCCTATCGCCAGACGGACAACTTCGCTGTGTAGAGCATAACAAGAAATCCTCCCAAGCCGTAGCTTGGGAGGATAATACTGTGCAGCTATGAGCCACTCTTTCCATTGGCTCACTACACAGTGGTTAGTAGGGTTGCCTCCCCAGGAGTAAAGGAAGGCATGACGTTTACACCTAAGAATCAGCCTAGTACTGTCTAAAATGGATCGCAAACAAAATAAAAACCCCGCAACTCCCTAAGGAGGGTGCGGGGTTCTTAAAAGACAAACTAGATTAAAGATCGCAAGGGCGAACTGTGACGCGGCCG
>CAZDEA010000043.1:0-1339 GCA_964504485.1 uncultured Candidatus Peribacteria bacterium
CACTTGTGCCTGCGCTCGGCAATGCGTGCGTACACTTTGCGTCCGATAGTTCCTGCTCCGGGGAGGTACAGCAACGGAGCGACAATCCAGAGTGCGGGTAGGTGCCAACTGAGCTTGCGGAAGCCATCGAAGCCCTTGAGTGTTTGATTGCCCAAAATAGGATTACGCGCGGTTTTGGCAAAGCGCACGTGCATGGATTTGTCGAGCTCTTCAAACGGAATATCCGAGGCGACCTTGAGGCGTTCTTCCTCTTTACGGAAGTTCACGGGTTCTGTGCGCTTGAGCCAGTCCAAGAGCATCACGGTAAAGATGGAACGCTGGCACAGTCTGCAGGCGCCATCGAACATGATGTACACGCGTTGTCCCCAGAAGCGCTTGTTGCAACGCGCGCGTAGAGCATCGAAATCTTCATCCAAGAGTAAGCCCAGATACGCTGCAAAAAATGCATACGGGAACGAGCCCACGTGCATCAGGAGCAAGATGCCGCCATGGAACAGAATGCCTGCGACAATCAGTGCACGCTTGGTACCCCCGGGCTTGAATCCAAGTTTCTGCACCATGATCCACGAAGGAATCAGGAGCAAGAGCCAGCTGAATTCAAAAATCACGGTCAAGCGACTGATCGGGAGCGACAAGACCGAGACCCAGTCCGCGACCCACAGAGGGACACGCAAGAAATTAGGGTGATGCAACGCAGAACCCACGGCGGTGCCCGTGGTCCACCACATGCTGCCGGTGAGTTTGTCCCAGCCCGAGGTTCCGTAGAGGACGAGCAGTTGCCATAGCAACAAGCGGTATGGCCAAATGGACATGCGTGGCGCAGGCAGCAACGAAAGAATGCCATTGCTCTCGTGCATCAACTTCCAGTGCTTCCACTGTTGTCTGAGTCTATCGACAGAGAACGCCGAAATATCCGGTGCAATCACCAGTAAGAATCCCAGCAGACGCAGAACAGTTTCTCCACCTGCCAGTGGCAAGTAGTTGCGCTCGTGGAACGAGAACAGCAGCAATGTGCACGCGAGAGTCGTCCAGCGTGCGCGTACGCCAGCAGCACTGAGCAGAGCAAAAATCAGCAGCAGCAGATACAGCAGAAACACCGGTGCGGGGTTCTGAATGTAATCGAAAATGGTAAAGCGAAATAGGGAACGCAGAACGCTCCCGGCAATTTCGGGCGGTAAGATTCCCTGATTACTGAAGTAGCGCCACACGTCGTTCCACTGCAGTACGCCAAATCCAAATACCACGAGTCCCCACGCTATGCGCATCAAGCCAAAGCCCGCGCCAGAAACCTTGCGAAAGAAAAACCGATCAATAGAAGCGGGGAGTGTCATAGGACTTG
>CAZDEA010000043.1:1439-5623 GCA_964504485.1 uncultured Candidatus Peribacteria bacterium
GTCACACGGCGCAGGGGATCGGGCGAGAAGAGATTCCATTGCTGCCACTGGCTGGTGGCAAACAAGTACGACATGACCCTGGGTCGCAGTTGTTCACGTACAGCGACCACAAGTGGTCCCTTGGCATTCAAAGGGATGCTGTAGGCAGCCACGGCGAACATGTGCCAGAGGCAAAAAAGGACGATGGCCGATTTCGCGAGAAGTGTGCGCATCTGGCGTTGATTGTACCGCGTTGACCTGCACAAGAAACACGGATGGGGTTTCCTGCGAGGCGAACTTATGACCTGTTACTGATCACTTGGTCTTGGCGCGGAGAATCACAATTTCGCGTCCCACGAATTGATCAGGGCGCTTGTAGATCAGCGTACCGCGCGGCATTTTTTCTTCGCGTACGCTCGCTGGGGTGATCAACTGGAATCCGCAGTCGTGAATTTTCTTGCGCACGTTCTCCAGAGCCACCGGTCCTTTGCTGGTCTGCCACACCGGCCATGTCATCACCACGTGAACGCCGGGGAGTGTCTCGCTGACGTTTTTCAAAAATGCTTCGGTGACTTCGTCGACTTCCCTGCGCATAGACTCTGCATCGCGAATCGTCGCGCGGCTGGTGAGTGCGGGACCCAGACTACCTTCGGTCACGATCACGTCGGGCTTGTCTTTCTCTTTGATATCAAACGGCTTGCGTGCGTCGTGCTTCCAGACTTCGGCTTTGACATCTTTCTTGCTCACATCATGTTCCTTACGCACCCAGTCCAAATTTTTCTTGCAGCCGGTTACGGCTTTTTCGCTCATGTCCGAAGCTAAGACTTCGAATCCGCGCAACAAACACTCCATGGGGATGACGCCCGTACCGCAGAAGGGGTCGAACACCGTGAGTGTTTCCTTGCTGGCGCGCAGACCCACATGTGAATCTTTCGTCAGCCAGATGCCAAAATTCAGGAGTACCTGTGCAAGCTTAGGAGGCAGCAAACCCACTCGCGTATCGCGTACGGGCTTACGCATGTCGCGTGCGGTGTAGCCTTCGACATCTTGCACGGCGATGGTGCGTCCTACCCAGAGATGCAGTGCGCCTTTCTCATTTTTTTCGCCGATGATCGTCAACTCACATCCGGTTTTATCTGTCAGAAGTCCGGCATCGTGCACCAAGACGGCTGCTGCAGGATTGCGCTCACTTCCCAAGTAGCGCGAAGGAAGGTTGAAACTTTTGAGGAACTGCTTTGCATTGTGATACAACTTTTTTACATCTCCTGGGGGCAAGCCCACACAGCGGAAGCTGAACGTGACTTTTTTATCCGAAATACTTGCAAACTGTTGACGCAAAAGATGCGGCACATCCGAAAGACTTTTGGGTTGCTCCTCCAATTTTTTTGCCAGGGCGATGGTGCCACCCAACATGTCGATGTCTTCGGGCGTCAACTCGGCAGGACTCTCGAACAACACCACGGCGTTATGCACCACGACCGGATTTTTGAATCCCGGAATGGCCGCAGAAAGTTCCGCGATGGAAATGTGGGGTTGATGTCCGAGAAATGCGGCGTAGGAGGGCATAGTAGCTGATAGGTAATAGCTTATAGCTCATAGCTAAAAGCAGATGCTTCTATCCTACAAGCTACAAGCGCAAAGCTACAAGCTCGTTCGGTCTTTATCGACTGTTCGTACCAGAAGTAGCGTGGTTACCGTCACAATCACAGGCATCAAATGGATCAGTCCACGGCCGTAGCCTGTCTGGAACAGTGCTTCGTACGAAAGGCTGGTGAACATGAACAGGAGAATTTGCTGCCCCCAGACCAGGAGTACAAACAGCGTCAGGGGCATCAATGGGAATCGCAACGCTGTGCGCCATTGCCACAGCAGCAGCCCCAGGAAGAGCGACAAAAGCATGTTCCAGTTGCCTTCGAAGAATCCATTGATGGCGACGACCAGCCACACACCCTGTTGCCAGCCTATCTGGAGGGTGCTGATTTCTTTGGCATTTCCAAACGGCATGCCATTGCTCCACTTAAAGGCCAGCCATGGGAGTATGAGGAGCGCCACACACACCGCGAAGAATCCGGCGCACTTCTGCGCGTCTCGCATGGTGATTTTGCCTGTGCGCAGCCACTGCCAAGCGGTGAGTGCCAAGAACAGCAGGTAAGCCGGCAAGTACAGCACCAGTCCTTCGTTTTTTACAAACGGGAACAGTGCCGCGATGAACATGCTCAGGTGTACCAGTCCTATGCGCTCCACAGTGTTCGTGCTGCGCAGTGCATGGAAGAGCAGCGCGAGTGCCGCAAAAATATGTGCAGCCATGGCAATGTCGCTGTAGGCGTTGACTCCTTGCATGAGAAACAGCGGCAAGCTCCCCAGAGCGCTCGCGCCGAGTAAGGCCCATGTGCCATTGGTCACTCGGCGCAGCGCAGCCCAGACCATGGCAAGTACTGCCAAGAACCATGTCAGTTGAATCACATCCGCAAGTCCATCGGACCAGCTCCCTGCGAGTGTCGCGGCGAATGTTTTGGCCAGCGGCAGCATGGGTGGGTACGCCGAAAGCGCACTGGGAGTTTCGCCCGGGTTCTGCGTGGGGAGTAGCAACGTGTATGCCTGTGTCACAAAGTAGTGCTTGCCGCGTAAATTCCAGTTATTGAGCGTGTCATCAAAATACGGCGGTGTTGTGGCTGCCACCATCCCGCCGAGGAGAATGCGCGCAGCGACGGATGCAGCGAAGATCCACACGAGAGTTTTGGCCCAGAGAGGCGATGAGCGATGAGTGATGAGAGATGAGTGATGAACGGGGAGGAGCGAAGCTTCGCGGAGTTTGACGGCGATCACGGCTCCTATGACCAATACCAGCCATACTCCCAGGAATCCCATACGCGTAAACGGCACACCCGCATACACGTTTGCGAGGAAGGCGACGTACATGAGGAGAGTGCATCCACCCAAGAATCCCACACTCACGCGTTCAACGTGTGTGAGGAGAGGAGTTTTTCCTTCGAGTGCGCACAGCACCAGTACTCCCAAGATGGTCGGCAGGAGGACAAAGCCAAAGAGGGCAAGAGTGAACATCACGATTTAGGGGACGATAAAGATAAATGCACGATCATCAATCTTCTTGGCCACGTGCCCGGGTTTGCTGGCCACGACACCGTTGTACTGCAATTCATTATTCGCATTGATGGCGACGCGGTCATCGTAGAAGACGTAGAACACTGTGGCATCGATCGTGGATTGATCCGATGTCAGCGGGCGACTGAACGGATATGTGTGGTACCCCGCCATTTTGCGCAGGGGACTTCCATCGGGGGCGAACACCGCGTATGTCTGCACCGAAGTAAAGAGATCCATATTCTGGAACAGCCCATCGTGGAAGGTCAGGAGATTGCGGAACTTCTTGGTGCCCGGTTCGGCGAACGTGTACTGCTGCAGATCCTGTACCCAATTGTGCGTAAATTCGTACCCCATGCGCACATCGTGTACGGCCCAGAGTACGGCGCATGCCGCAAAGAATGCCGTGATCATCTGCTTGCGCGAAAGATGGCTTCCCTGGAAACGCTTGAGTGCCCAGAGCCCTGCGATGACGAGTATGACGAGTCCCAGGAAGCCGAACGAAAACCGATGTGCCGACCACGCACGCGGAGGTTGCGCATCATACAAGGTGGTGATTTCTCCAGGCGTGAATACGGTCAATGGTCCCCAGAGAAAGTTAATAGTGAATGCCAATGTGCGATCGATCTTCCAAAAAGATTGCCAAGCGAATCCCGCTTTTTCCCATGCACTCCATCCTTTGAACTCCATTCCCGTTAAGATAATTTCTTCGTTGGTTTGGAATTGGAATCCAATCACGTCGGCCCAGGGGTCCCACTCGGGGATGGTGTGCAGAGGAAGTTCTTGTGTCACGGGTGCGCCGGGAGTCATGGGCATCGATAGCTGCACGAATTCATTATTGGGGGTGTTGGTGCGATGCCAGGCAAATACCCCAGGAATGTTGAGAGATTTTGCGAAGATCACATTGATGGCATCGATTCGGTGTGTGGCATCGACCGAGCGCATCATCACGCCATTGCCGCGAATGTGCAGGCCATCAGGACCTTGGCGTACGTCGAGTCCATCAATCTGCCAGCCTTCGACTTGCGCGGCATTCGTAAAGTCCCACGTGGTCATCATGGCGGCGTGCGCAACGCTAGAGGAGAACAGTCCTCCTAGGAGTA
>CAZDEA010000044.1:0-5460 GCA_964504485.1 uncultured Candidatus Peribacteria bacterium
CATTGCTCCGTAACTTGCTCGATGGTTTCGTGTGGGAGCTGCGCTCCGCTCGCGGATATCAAAGAGTTACCATCCCGCACATCACGAAGAAGGAGCTCTACGAAACCTCCGGTCACTGGTCGAAGTTCAGTACAGAGCTTTTCCGTATTACCACACGCGAAGGTCACGAGTTTGCGATGAAACCGATGAACTGCCCGCACCACACGCAGATCTACGCCAGCAGGGCGCGCAGCTACCGCGATTTGCCCCAGCGCTATGCCGAAACCACAACCTGCTACCGCGACGAGCAAACAGGCGAACTGCACGGTCTTTCTCGCGTTCGCGCCTTCACGCAGGACGATGCACACGTGTTCTGCAGGCGTTCACAAGTACGCGAGGAGATCTTGAAAATCTGGGAGATCGTCGACACGTTCTACTCCACAGTGGGATTTGGAACCTTGAAAGTACGCTTGTCGCTCAGTGATCCAGAGCACATGGAAAAATATCTCGGCACGCCCGAGATGTGGAAAGGTGCCGAGCAAGATTTGCGCGAGCTCGCTGTGTCTCGCAAAGCAGATTTTTACGAGGCACAGGGCGAAGCTGCGTTCTACGGACCTAAAGTCGACTTCATCGCCAAAGACAGCATTGGTCGCGAGTGGCAGGTGGCGACCATCCAGTTGGATATCAACCAGCCGGAACGTTTCGATCTCTCGTGCATCAATGAGCAAGGCGAGCACGAGCGCATCGTGATGATCCACGCAGCCATCATGGGCTCACTCGAGCGTTTCCTCTCCATTTACATCGAACACACCGCCGCTCTCTTCCCACTCTGGTGTGCGCCGCTGCAGGCACGCATTATTCCTATTGCCGTTGCACACGAAGACGCTGCGAAGAAACTCCTCGAAGAACTCACGGCAAAGGGCATCCGCGCCGACTGGGCCGATAGTTCCGAGAGTCTTGGCAAGCGCGTTCGCGAAGGAGAGCAGTGGAAGATCCCATACTTGCTCGTGATGGGTGATAAGGAAATTGCAGAGAAGACTGTCGCTGTGCGCAATGTCAAAACCAAGCAGCAGGTCGTGGTGCCTATCGCCGAATTCCTCGAGAAGACGCTGGAAGATGTGAAACTCCGCAAGCTGGAGGCATCGATCGGTTAGTGGTACGCTTCTTGCCATGTTCGAAGCACTTCAGATAGGACCATTCTTCCTGTGGACCAGAGTTATCTTTTTGCTCTTGGGCATTTGGTTGTTCATCGAATTCTTTTTGCGTTTGGCGCAGAGTGCCAACCTTTCTCTGCAGCACTTCAAAGATCATTGGCCTGCCTACGCGGGTTCGTTTCTGCTCAGCGGTCGCGTGTTTGCCATCCTTGCCGAGTACCGTGTGTACATCAAAGATCCGCTGCGCATTTTGATCGTGTGGGATGGGGGATGGAGCTTTCTCGGTGCGACCATCGGCATTGGAATCGTGCTTGCCATTGCGACGCGCGGGCACCGTTCTACGTTCCTCCACTGGCTCGATGCTCTCGTGCCTGCTGCGTGCTTTGGTCTGATGTTCTCGTGGATTGGTCTCTTCTTCGCAGGTCAGGGTTACGGCAAACCTACAGACTTGCCTTGGGGAGTCACGTACGACGCCTTCAACGTGCGCTATGCCGTGCCTGTGCACCCGGTCCAGCTCTACTACGCCTTCTTCTACTTTGTGCTCACCTTCGTCCTGCTGATCATCCGTAAGTACGGCAAGAGAGTGGGAGCAGAAACACTCATTGGCATCGTGGCCAGTTCCATGGGTACATTTGTGTTTGAGTACTTCCGTGGAGACATTGGCATTCCCGTGTTTGCGACACAGTTGGATTTCTTCGTGCTCATTCTGTTGTTCGTCAGCTTGGGTCTCCTGGCACTCATAGAACCCATGCTCAAAAAACGTTTGGGTGATGCTGCCTCCGAGCGTGCCTTCCTCATTTACGAGATTGTTCTGGGCGCCACGGTAACGGGGTACATCTTCCTGCGGCCGCTCCTGGAACTGGAACCCTTCGAGCTACGATTTACGCAATTGCTCGCCATTTTGGCCGTGCTGGGTGCCGTGGTGTACGTGGTGGTGCAGCGCAGGAAATTCCCGCATCTCTGAAAAGGACAATGCAAAAAGGAAAATGGACAATGAGAATGTTTCGTGTTGTCCGTTGTCCATTGTCCGTTGTACACTTTTTCCATGCGCTCTCTCATCCTCCTCACTCGCTTTCTCTTCTCGCCAAACCCTTCCTCGGTCGCGCACTATAGCGATACCGGCATTGTTGCGTTGCTCGTGTTGTGCGGCGCCATGGTCATTGGATCGTTTGTGCTCTCGCGCTGGAGGAAGCGCTTGAAGAACGCCGTCACGCGCAAGCTTTCGGCTTCGTGGTCCTCGTTCATGATGTGGATGGGTGTCGTGGGATTGATTTTGATCGTGGCACGCGTGGAGCGTATCCAGTTTGTGGCTCTGCCGTTTTTGTGGGTTATCTGGGGATTGATCGTCATCATCTATGTGGTGTTGCAGTGGAGACTCTTCTTCATGCGTCATTACGAGGTTATGCCCAGGAATGTTGCGATTGATCCAAGAGAGCAGTATTTGCCGAAGAGGAAGAAATAAGCGAATTACTAATTACTAGTTTCTAGTTTTCTATATCAGGAACTAGAAATTAGAAATTAGAAATGAACCAATAAAATGCTTTTATACGCGAAATTGACAGAGTGGTACGTCTCAAGGACAATGCCCCTCCTATGCCACTCAAACACTTTACCGAGACCCTGCTCATCGCCCTTCTGGCGGTGGTTACCGTTGTCATGGCCATCCTCACACGAGCCATGCCTGCGTTCCCCGTAGGATTTCTTCCCTTGGTACTCCTCACGGTCGCCGGTCTTCTGTACGTGGCGGTGTTGTATCCGCTTCTCAAGCGTGATCGCGCCGACTATCCATTCCGCTTACTCCACTTTGTTCCTGCTGCGTTGCCGTTTGCCAAGTTGGTAGGAGGTGCACTCGCACTCAAAGCACCATTCCTACTCCCTGCTGCGAAGGCTATCGGCTGGGGATGGATGTTGCTCCCTGTGGCTCTCTTCTTCTTCCTGGTGGTGTGGTTCTGCTTGAGCGTGATTCGCCGCCGCGTGCCTCGTTTGGGCATCTTGGCGTTGCTCTTTGTGCCGTACGCTGCTTTGGCCGTGATGAGCGAAAGCCAGCCTGCATGGAACAAGACGCTCACTGCCATGCTCATACCCAGCAAGAATCCTGTCATCGTTGCCCAGGAAGGCGGTAATCGCAGCAGCGTGTTGCGTAATGGCGAGACGTGGGGCGAGAGGCTGGAAAAGGACCTGCGAGATCGCAAGAACAACATTGTCATTCGTTCCAGCAGCAGCAGCTCCATGCCCACCCAGTTGCCGCATGCCGGCCCGGGAATGGATCTGTTCTTCCTGACCATCGCGGGATACGCAGGGACGCTCCATGTCCGTGCGAAAAAAAGATTGTCCTAAGTAAAGTGACAAGGGACAGGTGACAGTGGACAACGAAAGTGTTGTCACTTTTCCCATGTCCCATGTCCCTTAGCCGTTATATAATTTTGGTATGCCTACAATCACCAATCTTCACGCAAGACAAATTCTGGACTCTCGTGGCACACCCACCATTGAAGTCGATTGCACCCTCAGCGATGGGTCCTTTGGACGTGCTGCCGTTCCCTCGGGAGCCTCTACAGGCACGCATGAGGCACTGGAGTTACGCGATGGAGACAAGAAGTACTACGGCGGCAAATCCGTACGCCAAGCCGTCGAGAACGTGGCCAAGGCCATTGCTCCTGCCCTCCTAGGGAAAGACGTGAGTGACCAGCGTGCCATTGATGGATTGCTGATCGATCTAGATGGCTCACCGAATAAATCCAACTTGGGCGCCAATGCCATTTTGGGTGTTTCCATGGCTGTCTGCAGAGCACGTGCCGAAAGCGAGAAGAAGTGTTTGTCCGAATCCCTGGCAATGCAGTACGGCGTACAACCTGCGAAGAAGATTCTTCTTCCTGTCCCTCTGATGAACGTGATCAACGGCGGCAAACACGCCGATAGTGGATTGAGCTTCCAGGAATGCATGATTGTGCCGGTGGATTTCCCTTCATTTTCCGAGGCACTCCGCGCGGGCGTAGAAGTATTCCAGGCACTCAAGAGCTTGCTGAGCAAGGCAGGGCACGTAACAGCCGTTGGCGACGAAGGCGGTTTTGCCCCTCACGTGAAGACTGCAGCAGAGGCGTTTGATTTCCTCATCCAGGCTATTGAAGTAGCCGGTTACACGGGCAAAGTGAAACTCGCGATCGATGCCGCAGCGTCCGAATTTTATGCGGATGGGAAATACACTGTGGATGGCAAAGTTCTCGATTCCTCTGAGCTCGTGGACTTCTATGCTGATCTCTGCGCAAAGTATCCCATCGTGAGTATCGAAGACAGTCACAGCGAAGATGACTGGGAAGGATTTGCGGCGATGAAGAAAAAAGTCGGCAAGACCGTGCAGTTGGTAGGTGATGATCTGTTTGTCACCAGCGTTGCACGCGTAGAGGAGGGGATCGCCAAAGATGCAGCCAGCGCTGTGCTCATCAAGGTGAACCAGATTGGGACGGTTACCGAAACCGTCGACTGCATTCAGCGCGCACAGAAAGAAGGATGGAACGCCATCGCGAGCCACCGCAGTGGAGAAACCGAAGACACCTTCATCAGCCACTTGGCTGTGGGTCTCCAGACCGGGCAGATCAAAACAGGATCCCTGAGTCGTACGGATCGTGTGTGTAAGTACAACGAGCTGTTGCGCTTGGAAGAGATGCTTGGGGAGAAGGCTGGGTATGTGTCTCCGTTTTGAAATTATTTTTTTGGCTTTGCTCTCCAAAACCATATCCCGAGACTCAAAAGCAATAAGGGAAACCCGAGGTACATGGAATTGCGATAGATAAATTCGTTAAATTGCATCTTATCAATTTCCGCATCGGGCGTAGCTTTTTTTTCAATCTCATCGCTCATGCGCAATACTTCATTTCCATTTTTCAGACTTTGTAAAATTCCTTCAAAGTACTCTTTTCTTTTGGATTCCGGAAAAAGTGTCGGTGACTTATTGTGATATGTCCACAGGGCTATTTCTGTGGCTTTTTTGGCTATTTCTAAATCAGAGAGTCCAGTTAAATCCAAGTTTGAACCTGTATTGAAATACTGCTGACCCATACGAATTTGGTCCATACTATTAAATACAATTCTAGAATTAGCTTTTGACATTTCCTGTTTGATTTCAACGATCAGTTTTTGTTGTTGAGTTTTCCAATCGTACAGACTCCGGTAGCCGTTAATGCCGTATCCCAAAAGGAAAATACCAATAAAAGCTGTAACAATTTCAGGATTGTCACGACATTTCAGCCAGAAGTTCCAATCGAAAGGATTCATAATTGGTCGGGACGACACGACTTGAACGTGCGACCTCATGCACCCCATGCATGCG
>CAZDEA010000045.1:0-5060 GCA_964504485.1 uncultured Candidatus Peribacteria bacterium
CTGTGACAACGTCATTCACCTCCTCAGGCGATAGCACGACTATTACGACCGTGTTTGATGCCGAGACCGAAAACCCTGTAGAGATGCAAAAGCAGGGATGGCAGGCGATCCTGGAGAACTTTAAGAAGCATGTGGAGGCACACAGCTAAAGCCCTAGAATGCGCCTTTCTCTACAAAAATTGGCATTTCCTGTAATTGACTAATTTTCATATTATTATATTATAATATCATGAGCTCGAACGGAAAAAAGCCCATTGGCGAAATTTTTGCAGAGCTGGAACCAAAAGGGTTGAGTGGGGCTGAGTTTGCTTTTAATAGTCAGGCAATTCAGAAACGAGTCGGAGAAGCTGAAGATAAGGAATGCATAGACTGGATGAGAGAAAATCCTCTGAGCCCAATTCATCGATCGGTGGTCATGCACATCAGTTGGTTATTGGATTTACAGTACATGACGAACGAGCAAAAAATTGCCTTAGGATTTGAATTCAATGACCACTCTTTCTGGACAGGCGTTCTCCAGCAGCACGTCGATTTCTCCGAATGGACCAATGTCGACATTATCGCGCTCACAGAAAAAATCTATAAAGGCTTAGTAGAGGATTTCCAAAAAAAATCTGAGGCTCATGGGCAGGAATGCACAATTGGGCTCGCTAGAAATTTTGTGGAATCACATTGCAACGACGCCTGGATGGCGACTGCTAAAAAGCTTCATCTCGATGGAGTGCCATTAGAACAACAAATTGATTTTGCCCTCGAATGTGGAAATCCCGACGTGGTCAGATACATCTTGAGTGATCCCATTCCTCGCCAAGCATTTGTCAGAACATCCAAAATTCCTTCGTTCAGCGCGGAAGAACAAATGAAACTTAAAGAAAGAGTCTTTGCGTCCTTCTTGAAACGCTATGGCCTTGAGGATCAAGGCGATGAAAGAAAGAATTATGATTCATTCAAGGATGGTCGCCCCGCACAGGTACTTAATTTCCTTTTCGGTGGATTTTATTAGTCGGTGCCGATTTCCTCGGTTTTTTTGGCTTTGGCTTTGGCAGTGCCTCGGACGTCACTCGAATCAGCTCGCTCATCCATTCGCGGTTGTCCCAGCGGTCCTCATCCACAATCCAGAACGTGCTGGAGCCGGGGTAGGCTTGGCCTTCCTCGAACGATCCACCGAATGCTTTCCCTGCATCTGTGGGCTTAAGGTAGAGCCGATCATCGCAAATCAGTGCCACCACTTTGTCGTCGCAATACAGCGCGTATTCGCCAAACATCTTACGAATGCGTACGGCTCCGGCGCCCGCAGCCTGCTCTTCGAGGAACTGTGCCGTGGAATCTTTGGTGGCCATGTTCGTAGTATAGAAGATTCTGCGGCTGGTACACTATGACGATGATCACTCAGGAGCAGATTCGGTGTCGCATCAATGACCTGTTTCCCGATTTTTTGGTAGGCAGAGAAGAGAATATTTTTCATCTGCATTTGGGAAACTTTACGGCGTATCTGTACACGTTTGCAGCCGATAAAGAACGGTTCGGCGAAGCTACCGAGCGAGTTGCCTCGCTCCTCAATGAGCTTCTGGCTTCGGCAGAGGTGGATGAAGGCACCAAAATCACGCTTACAGAAGAAATCTTGGAATTTTATGCACATACCGAAGAGCGGTCTCGGTTGATCACGCAGTATCTCCTAGGAGAATCTGTTGATCGCATGAAGACCGCACGCGAAACACTCGAATACTGGCGCAACTTTAAAAAGCAGCGCCCGTCAGGCTAGAAAATACCAGCGAGACGCAAAAGCATCACAAGCGCGATGATGCCGATGATGATGTATCCGATTTGCTTCAGCTTCCCGTCCATGGGGATGTAATTGAAGATCAGACCGACGATCAGAAGAACGATGAATGGTGCGATAGCGCCCATAGAAGAGAAGAGGGAAGGAGGTTTCTCGTCAGTAGAGACGCAATCCGCCGCTAGTTATTACACATTTTCAAAAGTATTTTCCTGGTCTTTTGCGCTTTTCTTTCGAGAGACGCAGGTATTCTTTTCTTCCTGTATTTCTTCCCTTTCTCCGTTATGGAAAAGTGTGCTGTCTGTGGCAACGAGCCTTGCTCGTGTGCCTAGTGCCTAGATATCAAGCCCCGCACGCGTACGCGCAGCGGGGTTTTTTTTGTATTTCCTCTACACTGTCTGCATGCGCATACTCATTGCTCTCGCGGTTGTCGTACTCGGATATGTGTTTTTCCAAGGCATTCGTATGTACGTGCTGTTGCAGAGGGGCGTGCAACTTGCAGAGCAGAGTGTTGTGTACGAGCAGCAACTTACGGGAGGTGCGCCGCGACTCTTGATTGTGGGTGATAGCACGGCGGTGGGCACAGGCGTCCACGACCCCAAACTTTCTGTTGCCGGTCGGTTTGGTGCCGAATTCCCTGCAGCATTTATTAAGAATACGAGTGGCAATGGATGGAAAGTCGCAGATGCTCTCAAGAACTTTCCTGATGTTTCGGCAAAAAGTTTTGATGTCGTCCTGTTGCAAATAGGCGCGAATGACATTTTGTGGGGAACGCCCATGGCTCAGTTTAGAGAAAATCTCACGGCTGTTTTTAAAAAGGCCACAGCTGCAGGCAAGAAGGTGTACGCGTTGCATAGTGGAAATGTGGGGCTTGCACCCATTTTTCCATGGCCCATTTCCTCGATCATGAGTGCTCGATCACGAACGTATCGTGCAGAGTACATGCGCATTGCTGCTGAGGAGGGTGTCACGTATGTAGATCTGTATAGCGAGTCACATTATTTACTGCCAAAGAAGGAATTCTATGCAGAGGATGGATTGCATCTTACTGCAAAAGGATACGAAGAATGGTTTCAGGCGATTCGCAGAGTTATGGGCACATCCTCTGGTTTAGAGCGCCCCTAGGTCCAGCTCCTCGTTCATGGAAATTTGCGAGACGAATTCCTGGTCGTGACTCACGAGAATCATGCCGCCTTCGTATTCGTTCAGTGCCTGTGCAATCACGGGGATGTGGCGGAAGTTGATGTGGTTCGTTGGCTCGTCCAGGATCAACAATGTCGGCTTTTGCAACATGAAGCGCGCGAAGCAGAGGAGTCCTTTCTGTCCTTCGGACAATGAGCCTACTTTGTTCTGCACTTTTTCTCCGGGGAGCATAAAGCGCGCAGCAGTGGCGTAGATCTGTTGCTGGTTTGGCATGGGCATGGCCTCGGCGAGTGTTTCGTACACGGTTTTGTCCATCGGGAGACCCGAGAAATCCTGACGGTAATACCCCACGACCACCCCTGGCGTGATGACGGCGCCCTTTTCTGTGCCATTGGCCATGGATTCCAGCAGCGTGCTTTTGCCAATACCGTTTGGCCCGGTAATCAGGATCCTGTGGCGCTTAGGGAGCGTGATACTGACCTTCTTCTTGGTAGGTTTGTGGTCCTTCATCACCGTGAGAGAAGTGATCTGCACCAACGTGGAGCTGCATTCGGTGATGTCGATGGAGAAGGGGGGAATGGTGCGGTCTTCCTGGCGCACATCCACTTTGTTTTCTTCGGCTTCCTCTACGGCGTCACGCATTTTACTCGCGAGTTTGCGCATTTTTCCTCCTTTGTGGGAGAAGAAGTTAATTTTGTCCTTCTGATCCTGAATGGATTTTTCCATGCGCGCGTTCTGGCTCTGCTCGCGTTCGATCTGCGCCTGGATTTGCTCCAGTACATCGAAGTAGTCACCCACGAATTGCTGCACTTTGTGCGTAAAGTTATCCAAGTGGAGCACGCCGTGCGTAAAGCTATTCAGGAACGCCGCATCGTGCGAGATCACAATGCAGGTCTTCTCGTAGGCAATCAAAAATTGGGTCAAATGGTCGATTCCCTGTGCATCCAGGTTATTCGTCGGCTCGTCCAACAACAGGATATCGGGCTCTTGAATCAACGCGTACGCCAAGAGCAGGCGCGCCTTTTGACCGCCGGAGAATGCTGCGATCTTTTTTTCCAACGGTGCATGGACATGCACGGCATCCAGCACGCGTGCGATGTGGCGCTCGATATCATATTTCTTTTCGTGGAACGCTCCTTCGAAAAATTGCAGCACAGTTTTTTCCATATCGGCGTGCGCCACCACCTGTTTGGCAATGCCGATGGTCGTTCCTTTGGTGATGTGCATTTCTCCTTCTACCGGTTTGATCTCCTTCATGATCATCTTGAAGATCGTGCTTTTGCCGGCACCGTTCTGGCCCACAATCGTTAGCTTAGCGTTCTCGCGCACAGAAAAACTGGCCTCTTCGAGGATGGGTTTTTTGTGATCGTAGTGAAACGACACGTCTTGGAACCGCAAGATAACGTCTCCGTGATCCATGCAAAGAAAAGGTGAAAAGAAGGGGTGAGTCGCGCCAGTGTATGCGAAAATCCTGCCCAGGAACAGTGCTCTAGGGAGAATTTCGCAGGAGGATTACTCGACGAAGGTCTCGAAACCGCCGTACATCGCATGCTTGGGGTCGAACGGCATGGTCATATCCTTCGCGTCGGCATATTGCTTCTCGTAGAGAGCCATAACTTTCTTATTTACAGCATCACGGTGCTTGCGATTTTTGAAGACGATGAACGAGAAGCACACGGTCTCGGTGGGTTTCAACTTGAGGCCCTTCGCAAAAGGGAGGGTGCCCTGCGTCTTACCATCTTCGAGTACGCACTCTTTGTAGTCGACGGCGCCGAACTTCAACCATGTATCGCGGCCTTCCTTGGCCATCTTCTTGTACTTCTTCATGTTCTTCTTTGGGATGGGAATCACGAATCCATCGACGTAGGACATAGAGAAAAGGGAAGTAAGTAAAACTAGTTTCCTTTAGGAAGATCCTCACAGGCTTCGCCATCGTCGTCACCGTCCAAGTTGTGTACATCTTTATTTGTGCAGGAATCCATCACCAGTTGTGCCTCGCTCTGCGTGCGGAAGTCGCTGCAGTTATAGGAATTCAAATCGCACATGGATCCCATGATCATGTTGCCGCTGTCGTCGCGCTTGATGCGTGATTCGGCAAACGAACCCGTGTTCATCAATCTCTGGAGATCGAAATCCGTGT
>CAZDEA010000046.1:0-4719 GCA_964504485.1 uncultured Candidatus Peribacteria bacterium
ATCTCCGGTTAATAGCGATTGCCTAGCATCTCGCCGGAGCTTATCGCAGCTGGCTACGTCCTTCATCGGAATGCAGAGTCGAGGCATCCATGTGATGCGCTGAGTAACATTTTACTTCTCGCGTTCCGCAGAGCGGAACGCGTTTACTGTTCATGTGCTACAACCTGGACAAGGTTGAGCTCATGTCCCATCACCTCCTTCTACTTAAGAAGATGACAGGCCCCGCGACAACCTCAGCGGTATGTCGGGGGATAATTTCACGGTTTGCCCGCATCGTCTCCTAGGGGAGAAAATGCTGGGCTGCTCCGATCAACGTTGCCCGTTGATACGGAGGTTGTCTCGCACAGTTCGTAAGAATTAGAACTGTCACGAAACGATTTCATTTTCGAGCCGATGCTTTCAATGAGCATCGGTGGGAAACCTATCCCGTATCTCGTATTCCTCGCGCAATGCTCGGAATAAAAAAATGCGGGTGGCTCACGCGCACCCGCAGAACTAGGAGACAAAAAATGTCCTAATGCTGCGGGTATGCGGGGTAAATCACCATAAGGTGCGTCAGAGTGTAAGGATCGATAAAGGTAGGGTCAAGAGGTATTAAGGGGAATTTTTGTGCTCAGCGAAGGGAAGAAGTCGGGTTCCGAGGGGGAGAAAAAGAAGGAACCTACTTTGGTTATTTACTGAAGAATTTTGTACTTATGGAGCTCTAGCGCAATTCCGTCGATTTCGACGCTCAAAACAGGGTCGGCGAAGCCCGACTTTGGGGAATCGCACAGAGAAAGGCCCGAAGGTTTTTGACCCTCGGACCTTGCTCCTTCATGACCGTATTTAGGCTGCTTCTTCGGCCTCTTCGCTGACGGAATCAGCCATTTCTTCCTTCTGCGTTTCGCCGAAGGCATCGGTGGGCTCGCCTTCTTCGATACCGGCGACCACTTCTTTCTCGGTCTCGGTATTAGGCTCGCTCATCTCGGTGATTTCGATGGCTGCGGTAGCTTCGACAGCGGCTTCCTCTGCTTCCACGCGGGAAGTGAGTTCGACTGCTTCGACCACATCAGCGGCAATCACCACGCGCTCCTCGGGTTTAACTTCTTCCTTGAACTTGAGGAGTTCGACTTTGAGACCAAGAGCCTGCAATTCTTTCACCAAGACGTTGAAGGACTCTGGGATGCTTGGGCGGCGGATAGGTTCGCCCTTCACGATGGACTCGTAGGCCTTGCTGCGACCAATCACGTCGTCGGACTTGATCGTCAACATTTCCTGCAGAGTGTATGCAGCACCGTATGCTTCGAGTGCCCACACTTCCATTTCTCCGAAGCGTTGACCACCGTGCTGTGCCTTTCCTCCGAGAGGCTGCTGTGTGACAAGCGAGTATGGTCCAACGGAACGAGCGTGAATCTTATCTTCGACAAGGTGGAGGAGTTTAAGCATATACACCTCACCAACGGTTGTTTCGTGAGCGAATGCTTCGCCGGTGCGACCATCGAAGAGCTGGATTTTTCCGGATGCAGGCAGACCTGCGACCTTGAGGAATTCCGTGATCTGATCGGGGGAAATACCGTTGAGAGCAGGAGTCGCAATTTTGATACCGAGTGCTTTGCAGGCCCAGCCCAAGTGCGTCTCGAGGATTTGTCCGATGTTCATACGAGAGGTCACACCGAGCGGGTTCAAGATCACATCGACGTGCGTACCATCTGCGAGGAACGGCATGTCTTCGCGTGGCACCACGCGGGCAACCACACCTTTGTTACCGTGGCGACCGGCCATCTTGTCTCCCACCTGGATCTTGCGGGTCTGTGCCACGAACACTTTGATCTGCTTGAGCACTCCTGTGGGGAGTTCATCACCTTCGCTGCGGTCGAAGATATGCACGTCGACCACCTTTCCACCGGCTCCACCGGGGAGACGGAGGGAAGAGTCTTTCACATCTTTGGCTTTGTCTCCGAAGATGGCTTGCAGAAGCCTTTCTTCTGGAGTCAGCTCGGTCTCACCCTTGGGTGTGATTTTGCCGACGAGAATGTCGCCTTCGTGGACCGTTGCACCAATGCGCACGATACCGTCGGTACCGAGGTCCTTGAGCTTGGCTTCACCGACGTTTGGAATGTCGCGTGTGACAATTTCTGGTCCAAGTTTCGTGTCGCGCACGTCTGTCGTGTAGGACTCGATGTGAATGGAATCGAAGTAGCCATCTTGCACGATGCGATCGCTGATGATGACGGCGTCTTCGAAGTTGTAACCCTGCCAGGACATGTACGCGACGAGCAGGTTCTGACCGAGAGCCAGCTCACCGTTCTGCACTGCGGAACCGTCAGCGAGAGGATCGCCACGGCGGACCGTGTCGCCCTTCACCACCTTGGGACGCATGTGGAAACACGTACCCTGGTTCGAGCGCGTGAAGTTGTGGAGCTTGTAGGTTTCCTTGCGACCGCTGCGGTACACCACGCTGATTTCCTGTGCGTCGGCGTATGTAACTTCGCCATCTTCCTCTGCGAGGAGAGCATGGCCAGAAGCGCGAGCAGCCAAACCTTCGATACCCGTTCCCACGTATGGAGACTTTGGGGAGATGAGCGGAACAGCTTGGCGTTGCATGTTCGTTCCCATGGATGCGCGGGTGTTGTCGTCGTGCTCCAGGAACGGAATGAGTGAGGTCGAAACGGAAAGAATCTGACGAGGAGAAACGTCGATGTGCGTCAGATCGCGAACGTGCGAGAGGATGGTCTCACCACCTTTGTGCGAAGGCACGCGAGTGACGTTGAACTCACCGAACTCGGTCATGTCGCGCTGATACTGAGCGATAGTTGTGTGGCGCTCCTGTTCGGCATCCATGTAGACGACTTTGTTCGTCATGTAGGCGCGCACAGGCACGTCTTTCAATCCTTCTTTCTTGAGCGCGGCAACGATCTTCTTTGCGAGATCTTTCTTATCGACCAGATCCCCTTCTTTGGCGATGATCTTGCGGCTTTCTTTCACAGTCACATCCAAGATGCGACCCATGAGCTTGTCGGCATCCAAAGGAACAATGTGACGCACTTCCTTATAAGGAGTCTCGAGGAATCCGTATTCGTTCACGCGGGCGAAACCTGCCAAGTGCACCACAAGACCGATGTTCGGACCTTCTGGTGTCGCAATAGGACAGATACGACCGTAGTGGCTGGTATGCACATCGCGGACATCAAAGGAGGCGCGTTCGCGGGAAAGACCACCAGGTCCCGTCGCGGAGAGGCGGCGCTTGTGTGCGAGTTCAGAGAGCGGGTTCGTCTGATCCATGAACTGGGAGAGCTGCGAACTGGCGAAGAATTCGCGCATAGCAGCCGTGATCGGACGGCAGTTGATCAGCTGAGTGGGTGTGACGGACTCTAGGTCCATAACCGTCATACGATCTTTCACAATGCGCTCTGTACGAACAAGACCCACGCGGTACTTGTTCTGCACGAGTTCTCCCACGCTGCGGATGCGGCGGTTAGAGAGGTGGTCGATATCATCGGCAACACCTTCACCGTTGTTCAAGCGAACGAGTTCGCTGACGATCTCTACGAAGTCCTTCACCTGGAACACGCGGTGCTCTTCGTCGTTGGGGATGTTCACACCAAAGCGGCGGTTGATCTTGTAACGAGCGATGTTACCCATGTCGTACTTCTTGAAGTCGAAGAAGAGCGAATCGATCAGCTGCTTGGCGTTCTCTGGAGTAGCCAGGTCGCCAGGTCGGATTTTGCGGTAGATGCTCTGGTACGCCTCTTCCACCGTCCTCACCGTATCTTTTTCGAGCGTTGCGAGGATGAAATCGTGCTCGGCGTTCGTGACTCCTTTAAAGAGGTCGAGAATTTCGCCATCGGTGGGGTAGCCCATCACGCGGAGGAGCTGGGTAACCGGGATCTTGCGCTTACGGTCGATTTTGCAGGAGATAATGCCACGGCGATCCGTTTCGATTTCCAACCACACACCGCGCTTAGGGATGATCTTGGCAGCGTGATACTTTGGATAGTCAGGCATCTTGGAGAAGAACACGCCTGGGGAACGAACGAGCTGGTGGACAACCACGCGCTCGATACCGTCGACCACGAACGTGCCGTACTCGGTCATGAGCGGGATGGATCCGAGGAACACATCTTGCTCTTTGATTTCTCCGGTCTCTTTATTGATGAGCTGCACGTGACCCTTCATCGCAGCTTCGAAGCTGAGGTTACGGCGCTTACAGGTTTCGGGGTCGTACTTAGGAGCATCGAAGGTGTGGCCGAGGATTCTCAGTTCCATCTTCTTGCCAGAGAAGTCTGTGATGGGGCTGATCTCTTCGAGCAATTCCTTGAGACCTTCACCCAAGAACCACTGGTAACTCTGGATCTGCATTTCGATAAGGCTTGGCACGTACGTGCTGGCCGACTCTTCGTCGATCAAATACACGCGGCCGTCTTCCACCTTGGATACGGCAATGTCCTTGGAGAAGCTCTGTGCAATAGCAGGGATGCGACCGGCCAAAGGCACCGTGTGTGGCTTCAGGCGTGGGAGCACCTCCTTACTTACCTCCATCTTGTAAGGCTTCTTGCGAGCAAGCTCGATCTTTTTCTCCTGAGCTTTCGTGAGAGGCTTGGGAGGGAGTTTCTCTTCGTCGTTGCGCCTGCGCATATCCATTTTGCGTGGCTCTGGCTTGGCGATCTCCTTTTTAGGAGCGACAGGCTTGGGAGCGGGCTTCTTGGAAACGACCACCTTCTTAGGGGCAGCCTTCTTGGG
>CAZDEA010000047.1:0-4211 GCA_964504485.1 uncultured Candidatus Peribacteria bacterium
CGGAATCCGGAAAATGTCTCTGGCCTCTTGGGCGTTTGGGGGAGAGAGGAAAATCACGCTATCGGTGCGGTCTACCTCGTAGACCACTCCATAGATGTTGTAACTCGTTCCCGTCACCTCGAAGAAATCGATAATCAGAACCAAGGGACTGTCCTTTCGTAAAAGAGCGGGTGTAACGTGAAAAACGCTAAGTACATTTTACGTATTTATTGAAATTTGTCTATGAATCGGCGAGAAAAATTCAGGCGAGAAACCCCTTCTGCATGTCCAAATCTTCACGGTAGACCGGCTTGCCTGCGCGCTCCAGTTTGACCTTCCATTGCAGGTTCAGGCCCGTATCCCACTGCGTATCGGAGTGGATGGCGCACGAAAGCGTGTCGCCCTTTTCCATGTGTTGAATCTGCGAAATAGGAACGTAGATTTGTTCCCAGTGCGTAGCGGGGGAATGTGGACTGGTCGAAAGCGTGATGCCACGGGTGAGGTCGGCTTCCCAGAAAATACAAAAGCCACTGAGTGATGCGTCCGCTTCGAGCATCCATGTTGCTTCTCCTTTGCGCACACTGCTTTCTTTCCCGGCAAAGTCGATGCTGTCCCACTGCTTTACGGCATCTTTTTGCGAGAGAAGGTCTTCTGGCTTTACGGTACGTACATACAAGTTTTGTAGCGCGATCTTTTTTGCCGCTTCGAACTGCAAATCAAATCCCACATTGCCCCATACATCGTTGATCTCTTTGTGGAACCTGTCGGTCGTCACAGGGACGACAAACTGGCGCAGTGCGCTCGGCATCATGGTGCCGCCGTGTTTCAAAAATCGTTTGGCATCCTGGAGAATTTCCAAGATGTGTTCTTCCAGTGCGTAGTTACCGAGCGTTTCGCACACGACCAGATCTACATTGGGAGGATTTTTTACCTGGGTCGAAAACTTCTGCACCACGTGGCAGTGCTTCAAATTATTTTCGGCAATCAGTTGTTTGCTCACGCGAGCGATATCGCCGGATTCATAGAGCGTGCATTCCTTGGCACCAAGTTTTTCGCAGAAAAAAGCCAAAATACCGGTACCGGACCCAATGTCTGCCACCGTGGTTTGCCCGGGCACAATCACACGTTTGAGCGCCTCGTACAGTGCCTTGTGGCGCACATCATCAGCCAGCATGCGGCGGTGATAGTCGATCATCGTTGTGCGGGAACTGAGAGCAGGCGAACGGTTTCGAGCATGTGTTCGGGGATAGTTTTTTGCGAAAAATCCGGGAGACCTTCTTCGTCGTTCGGCACCGTCGCGATCATTTGCCCAATGATGACATTGGCAGAATCTTCTTTTGTCACACGGAACAGATAGTCGCGGTACCGCGACGTGCCTTCATTCATAAACGAGAGGATCGTCACAAATCCTCCGTCGATTTTTTTCTCTTCGGCGCTGGGTGGTTCATCACCCAACACGCGCTCTTCGATTTCTTCCTTCCATGTTTTTCCGCGGAAGACCATGAGGGTCGTCTCTCTATCTGCGGGATCACGATAGATCTGCATGCCATCCTGGAATACCGGTACCCAATCTGTGGGGCGCTCTAGGGCAATGCCCATATCTGTGAAGATATCGACCTGCCAGTCGTCTTGCACCGCTACTTGCTTCGAGAGCGGCATACACGCCGAAAGTAGAAGCGTTACTCCCAAAAGAGAAAGATGTGTGAAGCGCATAGGTACGCAAAGAATAGCACATATGATCTTTCTGAAGAGATTCTTTGACCTTATGATGCACATAAGCAAGCAATGGCCTCAAACAAGTAATTATGGTATAATTTCTTGATTCCATGAAAGGACCAAATTCCACCCCAGGCACTACCGAGACACGTGCAGATCGCGAGCGTGCATCGCATGCAGAAGCAGTAGAAGGCATGCACATCCTTCGACGTGCAGGATTGAATAACGAAAAAACAAATCCGTGGTTTCGGGAACTCGGAAAAAACCTAGACGACGGCATGAAGAAGACGACGAGGAAAAACATCATTCACACATTCCTCCACAGCGTGTTACAGGTTCCCACGGAGTACGTGGCAGAATTGGGTGAGCGTATCATCCAAGCCGACACGGATAATGCACGCGCGCAAAAAGAGCACGTGATACATGGGGACGAAAACGATCTGCTGGATGGCGAAGTGCGCATTGGTAATACACTGTTCATTCGCAAGCTTGGAAAAGGCGGAGCAGGAACCACGTATCTCGCATTTGATATGGACGCCAAAGAAATAGTGGCTGCGAAAGTATCGAATAAGCCCATCGAGAAAGAAAAACCTGCAGAAGTTGCTGCATGGAATAATGCAGAGCATGTGACGCGCCTGGTATTCCCATCGTTCAACACAAAGCATGTGTTCAAAAGAAAATTTTCAGGGGAGCACTACTCCTACGTGGAAATGACGTACTTCAAAGGCATGACTATGCAGGAGTTGATCGAGAAGAATCAGCTCTCGCTCACGCAAGATGAATACTTGGCCTTGTTTACGCTCATCACACACTTCCTTGCAAAATACATACATGCAAAGGGCGTCACGCACTGCGATATGAAGCCCGGAAACATCTTGATTCTCGTCAATGGAGGAGTGGGCGTTGCGGATTACGATGCAGCGCGTTTCCCCGGTATGGACGACAGCCTGTTGCAGGACAAAATCCCTGCGACACCTGCGTATGCATCCCCAGAGCAGTCCATCAAATGGAGCAATGCCGATCAGCGTTCCGATATCTACAGCACAGCGGTAACAATGGTACACGCCATCACGGGTAAAAGGCTCTTCGAGAAACAGAACTTCGGCGCCGTGCAATACATGATGGCGCACCAAACTGCACCTATCGACGAGCACACACGCAAAGTTTTGGAGCAACGTTTGGGGACAGAAGGCGCGAAGATTCTCCTGAAGTGTTTAGAAAAAAATCCTGACAATCGTTTCCAGACAACCATGGAACTCGGCGAAGCGCTGTGGAAAGCAGCTCATCCAAAAGGCTCCACAAAGTACCCGACATTCGCCGACGTGGTAAAAGATAAACAGGATCCCACCTTCGTAGCATTTGCAGACATCGTGCGAGAGAACATGCGCCAGAAGCCCGGCACAACAGGGGACACCGTAAGAAATTCCGCCAATCCTGTAGAGACAGCGAAAGATGGCACACACGGGATCCCTGCACAAACTATCAGCAGCACACGAAACGATGTTCAGGAGATCGTAGGACTGTCGTAAATGAAAAACCGCCGTGCTCTCGCACGACGGTCATGACCATTCTTCTTAGGGAAGTTTAGTCTTCGTTTTTCAAGATGTACCCCTGCGCTGCGACGTACCCGAGCATGCCACGCAGATCGTCGCGTTGCAGATGGTAGTTCGACAGACGAGCGAAGAAATCAGCAGACAGAGGACTGACTGGCATCTTGCCTTCGAGAAGAACGGAATCTCCGCGAGCAACAAACGGCGTTTTTTCATCGTGCTCCGTTCCGTACCCGAAAATCCTCTTCTGTGCCCCAGCTCGTGCGATGATCGTGCAGTAGAACGGGAAGTGGGGGCCAGGAATACTTTCTCCAAACTGATCCCACGCGAACAAAAATGCATCCTCGAGCAGCCCCATGACCAAATCTTCTTCCAAGATCGGGAGCACATTCCAGATGCGATCCATCCATGGAGAAACCGAATCAATAGTCCTGCGACCCAAGAAACGGTTTTTCTTGGGCGCACGCCTTCTGAGGAAGGGCTCCTCACCCTCCCAGTACGCTGAGCAACGAACGAGTCCTGTACCCTGCCACACATCAAACACCAGTCGACGCATCGGACACCTGTGCCTTTCAGAAAAAAGAAGCCAAACAAGCCAAAGAACAGCTCTACTACTATAGAACTATTTTTAAAAATGACAATTATGTCAGGCGCGGCTATACCCCCGTAAACAGCATGTAGCCCGAGGCACAGAGCAACAGCACGGTAAACGCGTACTGCAGATATTTTGAGGGGATATGCGGCACCAAACTAGCACCTAAAAATGCTGCAGGAATGCCACCGAGTACGAGCGCAGGGAGGGCAATGAGATCGATATTTCCCTGGAGCCCGTGGGTGATGGCGCCCACGGCACTCGAAAGAATAATGATGAAGAGACTGGTCCCCACCGCGAGCTTGATGGGCATTTTCATGAGCAGTACTTGCGCGGGAACCAGGAAAAATCCACCTCCTACACCAAAAACACCA
>CAZDEA010000048.1:0-4007 GCA_964504485.1 uncultured Candidatus Peribacteria bacterium
CCCAGTACCACTGCGCGGTTCCGGTGAAGTCCTTAAAACATGCGGGGTCTTCGCTTACCACCAACTCGCGTCCGGCTGCTGCCACCAAGACTTTTAAAAACTCTGCGCGGTTCACGCTGTTCATGGGGCGGAAGCTCCCGTCCTCGTATCCCTGCAGATATCCTTTATCCGAAAGTGACTGAATGGCTTCCCGCTGATTCTCCGGAAGTGATTCCGTATCGGAATATGTGGTGGTATTCGCGAGAGCGGATCCAATAATCAGCAGCAGAGCCAAAGGTGCAGTCATGACGAGAAACAAGCGACGCATATGAGGAGTAGACGGAAGAGATAGGGGGATCTTACTCTCTTACGTACGGCTCCTTCCTTGGTAACAGCATTACTTGAGTAATTCGGCTAGGACTTCCTTCTTTTCCTCCTTGCCGATCACCACCAAACGCAGCAGCTCGGGCTTGAGCAATTGGGCAGCCAGGGCATTCACACGCTCCACGGTCACCGCATCGATCTTGGCGAAGTACTCATCTACATCACGGATCTCGGGGTAGAGGAGTTCCTGCTTGCCGTAAAAATGCGCACGTTCTTCGCTGTCTTCCAAGCCCAGCGTGATCTTGCCCTTTAGGTAATCCTTCGCGCGCTGCAGTTCATCGGGTGTCACGCCGTGTTCGGCGCAGATTTTGTATTCGCGCACGATGTCGGCGATGGCTTCGTGCAAGCGGGACTGATCCACGCCTGCTCTCGTCGAAAGAGATCCTGCATCCAAATACCCGTCTACTTCGGTCGAAATGTAATAACAGAGTCCTTTGGCTTCGCGAATGCGCAGGAACATGCGTGAGCTCATATTACCGCCCAAGATGATCGAGAGAAGCTTCTCGGTAAAATGCTCCGGATCCACAGCACACACACCCGGTACACCCAGGACCAAGTGCGCTTGTTCCGTCTGCTTGGTGCGCAGGAAGATTCTCTCTTTTCCATATTCCGTAAACGGAACGAACGAACGTTCGTGATCTCCGGTGAGTCCCAAGAAAAATTCTTCGGCTAAGGCGAGTGCTTCCTTTTGCGTGATCTTGCCGGAGAAGGTGAGTACCAAGTTCTTTGGTGCGTACAACTGATTCCTGTGCTTCACAAAGTCTGCCTGCTGCACGCCTTTAATCACGGCCTCTGTTCCAATGGTGTCCCATCCCAACGGATGATCACCAAAGAGCACTTCTTCAAAGTCCCATCCTGCGCGATACATAGGCGTGTCCTGATACATGCGCTCTTCTTCCATGATCACACCGCGTTCCTTCTCGATTTCTTCCTGTGGGAAGCTGGCATTTTTCAACATGTCGCTGATGACATCGCAGGCCAAGCGCACGTGCGATCCCTCTACTTTGACGTAGTAGCCGGCATATTCCTTCCCTGTGAAGGCGTTAAAGTCACCACCCACACCATCGATGGCACGGCTGACTTCTTCGGTGGTTTTGTACTTCTTGCCTCCTTTAAAGAACATGTGCTCCAAGAAGTGGCTGATGCCACGCTCGTTGATGGTTTCGTAGCGGGAACCTGCCCCGGCAAAGACCATGACCGAAACAGAGGCAGTGCCTTCCACTGGTGCTGTAAGCACGCGGAGGCCTGTTTTGAGGGTATCGAGGGTGTACATAGGCGGGGTAGTAGAACAGGAGTGTAGGGTTGGGGCTGGGGTTCGGGCTAGGGGATTCTGGCTTTACCCTCGAACCCGAATTCTGCGTGCCAACGACAGTTGACCCAGTATTGACATATCTGTAGGATCCCCGCACATGTTGAATAAGCTTCGCTGGCGCCGGCGTCTCCGTCTTCACGGATACCTTAAAAGGAGTAAGACCAAAAATGGTCTGAAGGTCCTCAAGCGTCGTCGTGCCCAGGGCAGGAAGCGCCTGACAGTGCAGCACAAGAAGAAGCACAAGAACCTATAGAACGAATAACGGATAACGGATAGTGGATAGTTTTTGTTGTACTATCCGTTGTCCACTGTCCACTATCCGTTTTGGCCGTAGGCTAATAGTATGGATGTAGCGATGCTTAAATTTTTACAACATATTTCGGCCGCGTGTTTCTACCTTTTGGGTATCACGTTCTTCTTGGCGTTTCTCTTTTTGCAAAACGAGGTTCAGATGATCTGGTCGGCGTGGTGGATGCAGGTGGCAGATCTCCCGTTGCTTGTGAGTGCAGTAACGTACGGAGCCACGAGTTTTTTGCTCAGCGTCAAAGGCCGAAAGATCTCACCCATCCTCACCATTATCGTTGCGCTCCTGTGCGTGCTGTTTCTCGGGACCGCGGTCACGCTGAATTTCTGGGGAGTGTTTTAATACGTCACGCGCACTTCTTCCTGGTTCTGCGCGAGGTTGGTTTGTCTTGCGAGGATAAACAGCAAATCGCTCAGGCGATTGAGGAAGATCCCAATGTGCGGGTTCACCGGCTCCTGTGCTTTGAGCGTGACGACACAGCGTTCTGCGCGACGGCAAACGGTGCGTGCGTGGTGGAGTAATGCTCCTGCCTTGGAACCTCCCGGCAAAATAAACCACTGCAAGCGGGGGAGTGCCGGCTCGGTTTCGCCGATCCACACTTCCAATTCTGCAATGTGCTCGTTTGTGATGCGCTTCATCTCTTGGAACGAATCAATGGGTGTGGCGAGATCCGCACCCAAAATAAAGAGCAGGTTCTGCGTGCGCGTCAGCTGCGGTGCGGTTGCCCCTTCGGCAATTACGCATCCCAGGAGTGCGTTGAGTTCATCCACAGTGCCGATGGCTTCCATGCGCGGACTGTCCTTGGAGGTGCGCACGTTGCCGTAGAGCCCTGTAGTTCCGTCATCGCCGGTTTTGGTGACTATAGACATGTAGTTAGGGATTAGAATACTAGAATACTAGGTTTCCCTAATCTCTAATATTCTAATCTCTAGTATTCAAAAAATGTCCCCGAAGGGACATTTTTCGTCTGAAGAAAGACTATGTCAGGCCATTACGGCGTCGTGGTATCGAACGTGAAGTTGAGGAAGCCCGCTGCGGCATATGCGCTAGCAGTGTTGTTTGCCGCAACTTTCACATACACCGTGGCGTAGCCGCCGGGTGTCCATGTTCCACCTGCTTCTGGTCCTGTGATAGTTGCTGTGGTAAACGAGGTGTTTGCAAGACCCCCCCCGTTTGTCAGCGGACGGTCGACGCCTGCTGTGTCCTTCATGCGGACGGTCAAATGGTTGCTTGCGGCAGAGGCGACTCCTGTCTTGTAGCGGAATTGAATTGGAGCCACGGCATCCCACGACTGGAAGTTTGTGGGGATGCGGAAGCGTACAGAGATCCAGTATTCGTTCAATGCAGCTTTGGTGCTGGTCCACACGTAGGTGTTATCCAAAGCCGTGGTACCACCGGAGTGGCTCAGCTGACCGACAGCTGCGAGTGCAGCACCGGAAGCGTAATAAATGGCGTTTGGATATTCGGGGTGCAGAGACATGATTCCACCGGAACCATTGCCAACAGATGTCGTTGCCCATGTAAGGTTGCCAGCGCCATCGTTCTTCAAGAACGTGTTTGCGCCTCCCTGAGACGTGGAGAAGTTGTATTGCACGCCATGGAGCGTCACGTTGCCGTCAACGACCAAGGACTTACCAGAGATAGAACCGTTAACCTTCAAGTCTTTGCTGAACTCAAAACGCTGAGCAGTATTCATAAACCTGATGGTCTGATCTGCAGTGTTGTTACCAAAAGTAAGTGTGGCATCCGTTGTGTCGCTGTCGCTGTTAATCGTCAGCGTGTTTCTCGTCTTAATAGCACCGGAAGCTCCCAGTGTGCCCCAGACGTCTGCATTGCCGTCGACACGCAGCGTGGTACCCGAAAGGTTTCCACGAACCTTGGTATTGGCATTGATTGTGGTCAGTCCGTTAATAGTTGCAGTACTGTTGAGAGTCGAAGCACCATCTACCTGCAAGGTACTCTCCAGTCTTGTAGCGCCGGAAGCACTCAAGGTTCCTTTGACGATTGCTTCTCCGTCGACCATCAAGG
>CAZDEA010000049.1:0-4002 GCA_964504485.1 uncultured Candidatus Peribacteria bacterium
TCGCGACTCTCGCAGGTAAGGCTCAGGAGCACTTGGCACGTTTTCGTCGCATCGGACATGGGCTTAGGCGAAATCTCCTGGAATCTTTCGGGTGTGGTGAACATGACAGAAATCGTGTCGCTGATGGTAATGCAGCCTGCGGAGTCATCGGCAAATGCAGGGTTAGCCTTAAAACCGAGCGCTTCGTAAAAAGCGATCGACTTCTTGGGGTCCTTAGCTGGTAGAGAGACGAAAATGTTGGTAGGCATGCTCCTAGTATACGACGAAGGCATGACGAGAAGTATGGAAAACCCGGAATATTCCTCGGCATTCTGTCGTAAGACAGGCTATACTGTTCACTCGCTCCATCACTCCATCGCCTTCAAAGATTTTCCTTCCTTGGAACTTTGCACTTATTACTTGGAGCTTTCCTCTCTGGGGATGACAGGTATCGATGGCGCAACTCTAGAAAGGATGTCTCTCTGTTCGGGGTTGCAATGACCCCCGTACCCGTCATTGCACTCTATAGGTGCCAACTCATCTATTCTTGCAAAGGCTCGCGAAATCGTAGGCAAGCTCACGCTTCCTTCTTTCCAGCCAGCCTTCGCTTAAGTTTCGCCTAGCGAAACACGTCTCACCCTTGATTCTCGCTAAGGGGATGTGACGTCATCAGCGAGACAAGTCATGGTCTAGTGCCGCTATGCACTTGAGTTACAGGCACCAACCCCCGCGCCTCTCTTTGTTCCTTTCTTACGGCAGCGGGAAACGAAAGGTTCATGACAGTACAGAGCGCCGTTCTATGCGTCAGACCCGGGTTCAATTCCCGGCATCTCCACCATATGTAATTCGCATTCTCACGACAGCGCAGCCATGCGCGTTTTTTCGCCGTACGCTTTTCGCAGCAGTGCGTACGAGGCAAATGTGAACACCAGGCCAACAAGCGAAGCAGAGTAGAGACTGGCAGGATCCCCCACGAACAAGTGCGAGATAAACGCACCAAGAAGATCAATCACCAATCCCGCGTATGCCCACTCACGTAGGAAGGGCCACCACTTCTGCCAAATACCAATGATTCCCAGAATCTTTGCCCAACCCACAATCAAGAGGAGGTATGGGGGATATCCCAATTGCGTAAACAGATCCAATGCTTCCGGGATTTGCATGATGTCCGGTATGGCACCTCCCACAATGAAGAACGAAAGCAGAACAGTCACAATCCAGTAGGCGATTTTCCAGGACTTCATAGGGTGAGAGGGAAGTGTGTCTCGCATTTTACCACTGTGCGTATTTCTCGCAGATCTTTTTCTATCTCCTAAAATGACAAGTATGGAGTGGGCTCAGGTGAGCCTGTTTCTCCATACCTGTCTGTAGGCGATGTCTGGCGATGCGTCTTAGTTGGTGCTGCCCGTTGTTCCGGTGGTACCCGTTGTGCCTGTTGCACCTCCAGTGATTCCACCATTGATACCTCCGGTTATTCCGCCGTTGGCGCCTTCATTCGTTTCTGTTGCGGCGCCTTGGAGCAGAGTCATGGCGATGTACACCACGACAGCGATTGCAGCGATCGCCACGATGGCGACGAATGCGGTGTTCGAAGAATTTGATTCGTCCATAAAAAGAGGGGAAAAAAATTACGCGTGCTTGTGGAAGAGGCCCGTGATGCCTAGCAAAATCACTGCACCAATCACTGCCATGGCGAGTGAGCCTAAGGTCCCGTATGCCGTCAGTCCAAAGAAGTCGAATAACATTCCGCCGATCACAGCGCCAATGATGCCGATAACAAAGTCTGCGATCATGCCAAAGCCGTGGCCGCGGGTAATCAGACCGGCAATCCAACCTGCCACAATACCGATGAGGATGAATCCGAGGATGGACATAAAGATGAGGGGGGAGTTTTTAAGGAGATAGGGACGTTCGGTACGGATACCGCGTCCCCTCTCGTGCATGAAGACGACTAACCAAGGTGGTTCTTACGTGCGCGCCGGCTGTTAGGCAGCTATACTCGGGCTGTGTCCACCCCTGTCTCCATCACCGCGTTCTACGCATTCCTGCCGTTTACGCAGGAGCAGCTGAACCAGATCCAAGCGGAGCTCAAACAATTTGGTGCTACGCACAACATGCGTGGACTGGTGTTGCTCGCACCCGAAGGACTCAATGGAACAGTTAGTGGAACGGCAGAAGTCATTGCCGCATGGAAGCAGCACCTCACAACTCAGTTTGGCGAGATTGTGTTTAAAGACAGCAGTGCTGATCGCACGGTCTTCCGCAGATGGCTCGTGAAGATCAAACCCGAAATCGTGTGCATTAAAAAAGAGGAGATCAAACCCAGTGGTAAACACGGGCACTTGAGTCCCGAAGAATTCCACAGAGTGTTGCAGGAAGAAGATGTGGTGATCATCGATACACGCAACGATTACGAAGTCGCCATTGGTAAATTCCAGGGAGCCATTGATCCCGGCATCAAAAAATTCCACGAGTTCCCGGAGTACGTCGCCAAGTCCGAGATCCCCAAAGATAAAAAAGTTCTGATGTACTGCACCGGTGGCATCCGCTGCGAAAAAGCGTTGCTCGCGATGGAGGAGCAAGGTTACAAGAACGTATTCCAGTTAGAGGGCGGCATTCTTGCTTACTTACAAAAATTCCCCGAAGGAAAATTCGAAGGAGAGTGCTTCGTGTTCGATCACCGCGTGGCGGTGGATCAGCATTTGCAGCCATCCAAGACCTACGGCCTCTGCCCACACTGTGGTGACCCAGGAGACTTGGAGCTGACGTGTAAATGCGGCAAGCACCAGAAGATTTGCCAGCTTTGTGCACGGGATTCGGTAAAAAACACCTGCAGCAAGCGTTGCGCGAATGATCTGCGCAAGTTGCAGATTGCGTAATGTTTCCTTGGAAGAGATAGAAGGAATGCTCCTAGAAGCAGGTTCTTCTTGCGTATGAGCCAATGCAGTCGTACAACGAGGGATAAGAGTCGATCCTTGGAATCTCTCCTTCACGGGATGATACGACTATGACCATCATCTTTACGTGTCCACAGCGCAGGGCGCGCACATTCTTTATGTGCGATTGCCCAGATAAAGTCACCATTCTTCAGTGCCCTGCCTGTAACCAGAGGCATGAGTACGATCACGAGACCGAGGAAATCATTTCTCACGCACGTGTGGGGAAGATGCTCCCTTGGTTCGGAATTCTGCTCGTCCTTTGTCTTGCGATTCTCGGCATCGTCGTCCGTCTTGCAACCCCCGTGGTCGCAAGCAACTAGTCTCACCAGTCCGCTCCGGCGGACTGGTTTTTTCGAAAAGGCCACCCTTCCCCCAGGCAGCCTTCTCGTGTGCCGATGGTGATGTCGTTAGTTCTGTGTCGTGTCTGTGGTTGGCGCTGCATCGTCATCTGCATCTGGGGTCATGGGCCCCTTGAGGTGCCTGAAGAACATGCCGCCTTCTGGGCGAGCAGGAAGCTCAATGCCCTTTTCTGCGGCAATGTCTTCGATGCTCTTGCCAGATTCGATGGCAGCCTTTAGTTCAGCTTCCGTCATGCCGAGCTTTTCGGCGAGTTTCCCCTTCATGCCACCGTGCATGCCCATTTTTCCGTGAGGGCCAAAGCCCATCATGAATTTTCCATCCATGCCAAGATCGGTCATGGTCTTTTGCATAGAGGTGCGCATGTCGTCATGTGCTTTGCGAACCGCTTCGCCGCGCTGCTTTTCATCCGTAATGCTTGCAGCGGCAGTCAGGGCAACCTTGTGTTCCTGCAATGCCGTCTTGGTTGCAGCCGTGATGGCATCGATGTTCTGGAGCATTGCATCGGTATGCGTGATCATTTCCTGAACTTGCTCCTGCGTGGGAGCACCCTTGAAGAACATGCGTTCCATTGCGCTGGGTGAGCTAACAGAGCTAGCCGATTGTGCACCGGCGATTTGTGCGACGATAGGCACTGCGACGAGGAGACTGGTCATGCCGGCGATTGCACCGAGAGAGAATTTGTTCATACGAGTAGTGAGAAAAGAAATAGAACTGGTGGACCACG
>CAZDEA010000050.1:0-2088 GCA_964504485.1 uncultured Candidatus Peribacteria bacterium
TGACCGTGCGGATTTTGGAGCTACCGATATCCAGACTACAGACGACGCGTTCCTTTGGCATGGGTGAGCGAGGAAATGACGGACCGTTCGTTGAGGATGATCCTCAAAACGGTGTGAATGTACTTCACTCTACGCGTGCAGAATCCGCAGGGGCAAGAGGCAAACGACTACGTTTGGTACTCAGAAAACAGGGTGTTGTTCACAAAAAATACACTGATTTTTTGGCTTACATTAGGCAAGTAACAAAAAATGTGAACGATGAAAAAAGCATGAAAAACAGATGAGTAGATTTTGTGCACATAATTTTCTCTGCAAAAAAGCTGCAACGTACGATGATCCCGAGCCTGATGAGGGACGACTTCCACCGCACTTCACTCTGTTTTAGAACAAGCTCAGTTGATCTTTACCGAGGACTTTTTTCAACGGTGCTTTGGGTGCTTCCACGGTGGGTGCAATGAAGTGCTGCACACCGTATTCCGACGCTGCGAGAGCCTGATAGCGCTTCCCTAAGGTATTGAATTGCAACGTCTGGAACAGCGCCAAGACCGGGTCTACAGCAATGCCTTTTAGCTCTGCTTCGTCGAGCGTCACAGGCAGAGGAAAATCGCACACGAGCGTTGCCATGTGCTCACAGAAAAACGCAGATTCGCGGTCGGCTTCCAACTTGCTCCGTACGCTCTCTTTTATGTCTGCAAGGTGTTCGTAAATACCCTGCAAACTTCCATACTGCTGGATGAGTCCCGAGGCAGTTTTTGGTCCGATGCCTTTTACACCTGCGAGGTTATCGGAGCTGTCCCCCGTGAGTCCTTTATAAGAGGGAACTTGGTCCGGGCGCACGCCGTACTTGGCCAGGACGCCTGCGGCATCCAGATACTCGGGTTCCTGGTAGCCCTTGTGTGGGATAGCAATGCGGATCTTCTCGGTGGCGATCTGCAAGGCATCGCGATCACCGGTAACAATGGTGACGTTCATGCCGGCCTTTTCGCCTTCCTTGGCATACGCACAGAGAAAGTCATCGGCTTCGTACTTGGGGTTACTCACGCTCGCAGCCTGGAAGGTCTGGAGAAATTCCATCACGCGTGGAATCTGCACGTAAAACTCATCAGGTGTCTCTGCGCGGCCATCTTTATAGGTGGCATTCTCGGCATGGCGGAAAGTCTCTTCCCCGGCATCGAAGGCGAAAATGAGGTGCGTGGGTTGCTCGGTGCGGAGGATATTCAGGAGCATGGAAGCAACGCCATAGGTGACGTTCGTCAGCTCCCCTGTCTCGCGTACTTTCAAACTCTGAGGCACGGCGTAGAACGCGCGATACATCAGGTGATGACCATCAATCAAAACCAAGTGAGACATGCGTGGATGATACCGACAAAAAGCTCTCCTAAAAGGCCAAGAATTGCAGAGTATGGAAGGTGGGAAATGTTAAGAAAACATAACATCACATTCCTGCACTTTGGCAAGCATACGGTGCTTCCAAAAAGTCCACTTTTCCGCTACAATGAGCTGTTACATCTGATTCATGTCTCACACAGCCACACATACATCCCTGCAGGCATTCAGCGCTGGATCTCTCGACCGCAAGGTCGCGAATAAATTGACGCTGCAGACCGCCTGGGGCTGGGCCAAGGAACCCAAGAGAGCCATGGTGTGCTTCCCCTTTGGCATGACCGAAAAGCTGGGCGGAGACCTTCTGAAAGAACTTCTCCCCGGTCTTCTGAGTCTCGACTGCGAACTTGTGATCTTAGGAAAGGGTTCCGCAGAATTTGGCACGCTCTTTACGAACCTTCAGAAGCAACACCCACACCGCGTGAAGATCCTCAAGAATGACCCCGAAGAGATAGAAAAGATGCTCGCTGCCTGCGACATGGCCGTGTGTCTTGCCGAGCCTTCGGAGACCGAAGTGCAGGATTGCCTACGCAATGGCGTAGTGCCGATCTCGCTCGAGTCCCCTTTCCTCGCAGACTACAACCCTGTGCAGGAGTCGGGTAATGCCTTTGTGTTTGAACAGCCCACCGTGTGGCACGCCTACGCAGGCCTTGTACGCGCATTGGAAACCTTCAAGTTCCCGTACGACTGGCGCACGATCCAGAG
>CAZDEA010000050.1:2188-3598 GCA_964504485.1 uncultured Candidatus Peribacteria bacterium
TCGCGATCATCGCGAGGAACCACCACATGCCAAGCAGCGCGACGAGGAACACGTGGAACAAAATGCCGCCGAGGAATGTCCATTTTTGGAGCGGCTTGATCCACAGGCCAATGGGCAGAGCGATTTCGCAGATCTTCACAACAAAGTTCCATGCATCGAAGATCTCCATGGAATGCATGTGCTGCACAACCCACTGCGCGATGGGCGTCGCCCACAATCCTATGAAGCTCCACGAGAGAATTTCTCCCCCTTGGAAATCCGGCAACCAAAGTTTTTGCATGCCCACACCAAAGTACGTCATGGTGATTTGTACGGTGATGAGTCGCTGCGCAAAGATACTCACCGGTTCCCAGGCGAACACACTTCCTTTCTGCCGGAGCATTCTCACAGAGTACGTGGCATCTGCTTGGCTAAGCGCGAGACACAGTAAAAGGAAGATGTAGAGAATGTCGAACGACGTTCCAAAGTGATGGAGCGACAAAAACCAGTGGTACAGCGCGAGCAAGAATGCCCCTGCAGAGGCCAGGCGAAACAGCATCCCGAGCGTCACCAGAAGAAGGCACAGAAGGAATGCTCCATAGAGCACCCACGCCACCTGTAGCGAAGGAGCCTCGAAGGGAAACAACGGAATCGCAATGCCCTCGTGCGAGAACATGATGCGCACGTGCGCTGCGAACCCTAGCCAATAGAAGAGCAACCATCCTCCGCCGAGCACGCGGAACAATGCGATGGCATGCGGAGGCGTCTCTTCCATCCAAAAGTGATCCCACTTTTGAAAAGTGCGAAGGGCAAAGGGCCAAATGCGAAGGAGAATGGAATTTTTTTTCATGGGATAGCGACCACAGGAACAAGACGCGTGAAGGGCGCGTGGCGGAAATGCTCATACCCCTCGAGCGAGACCGGCCACACTTCCCACGACAGTTGAATGGAAACAAAAACTCTTCCCTCTTCTGCTTCGAGATGTTGGATCCGCGTTGCGAGCGTTCTATACGCGTTCAGAAAAGCTTCTCGACCCATGAACCATTCGATCATGCGCATTTGCTGTCGCACCACGCCTTCGCCCTGCCGACCCGGGTAGTACGGCCGCATGGAAATACGTTCCACAGTGCCATCTTGCATACGACCATCGGCAACCAACTCGCGGTGCTCGCGTGCATATCCTTGGTACGGAGCCATCATCCCGTACGCGGGGAAAATGAACGTAAACCCCAGCGGCTTCCAACGGAACATGGTGAACATGAACGCCAGAAACGTAACGAAGCAGTAGAAGAAGACAAAGCCGTGGGCAAGAACGCGTCGTACCGTCACGCGGGAACTGTAGCAGGATCTTCGAAAGAAGAACTGTTGCTTTGATTCTGACTTTGCTAACGTATGCGGGCTCTCGTGCAGTTAGGGTCGGTAGCTCAGTTG
>CAZDEA010000051.1:0-3291 GCA_964504485.1 uncultured Candidatus Peribacteria bacterium
TGGCGGAGGGAGTGGGATTCGAACCCACGGAACCTTGCGGTTCACCTGATTTCAAGTCAGGCGCGATCGACCACTCTGCCATCCCTCCGGGAGCAGTGTAGCGTATTTCGCGGCAAGGATGCACTTCAGCTAAGCGTCTCTTCGATGAGTTTTTCCAAGAGCTGCTTATTCGATGGCAATTTGTCCGTAGAAACCGTGCGCTTCTTCCAGACCTCGCGCAGTGTTTCGAGGTACGACGTATCGGTCTTCAAGCGGTTCACAAAGCGCGCGACGGATTCCTTGAACCTGCTGTGGGATACGTTATGGCTCAGTGTGAAAAGAGCAGTCACGAATGCATCTTCGCCTCCGCAGACCTCGTGCGATTTTTCATCGCGAATAGCCTCCGAAATACTTTCGCTGTCGAGACCCGCAAGGAACTTCAAGTCCTTATCTGTTCCCGAAGGGAAGTAGTGATTCACGCCCAATCTGCGCAGCGTGCAGGGCAGTTGAAAGTCCGCAATGACGTCTGCCACCTGTGTTGCAAGGCCTCCTTCGCTGCTGTGATCTTCCACCACGATGATGTGCATGGTTTCCAATGCAGCTTCGATCACCGCGGATGCATCCAGAGGACGAATGCACGCAGCGTTCAGCACGCGCACGGAGATGCCTTCGGGCAATACTTCCTGCGCAGCCAAGATCGCATCGTGCACGGGGATACCGCTTGCGATCACGGTGACCGTGTCTTCCGTTGTTCCTTTTCCGCGTACCAAGTCCATCGTGCCATCGAAGGTGTAGTCCTTGCCGTACAAAATCTCTCCAGAAGGAGTCTTTAACTGTTCGTGACCTGAACGTGCGAAGAAGCAGTACACGCTTGTTTTGCCTTCTGCGACCAATCCCAGACCCTTTTCTGCAGCCGCTGCAGCCTGGTTACTGTCTGCAGGCATCCAGACCTGCGTGTGATCAAAGGGGATATTCAAGTAGTGGCGCTCTTGGTGTGTTTCGCCATCTTCTCCTACGGAGAGTCCGGCATGAGTTGCGTCATTAAAAACGCTGCAACGTGTGTGACCACAGTTCACATCGATCAATCTTGCAGAAGCGCGTGCCTCGTTCGTTGCGAATGCCGCAAAGGTGTACGTCACCGGCAGCATGCCTGCCTGGCGCAAGCCTGCAGCCATCATGACCATGTTTGCCTCGGCGACACCCACGTTCATCACGCGGTCAGGGAAAACTTTGGCAACCTTATCAAATCCGCCGGAACCCGCGAGGTCGGCGTGGAGCACAACAATGCGTGGATCTTTTTCCATGAGCGCCTTCAAGTGCACCGATCCAAACTCCGAACGCGCAGATCCTTTTTCTGTCGCAATGGTGCGAGTTGCCTTTGCGAGAGCGCTCAATGCAAGGGGCTCTGGCGTATTGAACGCCGTGAACTTCTTCCGGAATGCTTCGTAGGACTTTGTGAGTTCGGGAAGGGAAGGAATGTTTTTGAGAACCGCAGCAGCCATATCTTCTTTCAATGGCGAACCGTGGTAATTCGCTGTGCCGTCGTTCACGCCTTTTTCGAGCTCTGCGATGCCACTACCCATAGTCGTGTAATAGCAGAGGAAAATTGGCGCACCTTTTCCTACGAAAGAATCTGCTAATTCCAGTGCTGCACGAACTTGCGCTTGGTCATTCCCATTTTGCACTTCAATCACACGCCATCCTGCGGACTCGGCGATTTTGGCAAAATCTGCGGCAACTGTTTTCGATGGCTCATCGCTCAACTGCACATCATTCCAATCACCGTGCACAATCAGGTTGTCGAGTTTGAGGTGCGAAGCCAAACGGAATGCTTCCATTACTTGGCCTTCTTGACTGTCTCCATCGGCGAGCACCACATCCACTACCCCTTTCTGTTTGAGAAATCGCATGCCGAGCGCACGGCCCAAAGCAACGGATGTGCCTTTGCCGAGCGGGCCTGTGCCAAAGGGAATATCGCCAATACCGGCTTCTACATGGCCTGGTAAACCACTTGGCGTGCGGAAGTTCTCGATGATGCTTTCGGGTGAGGCCAAGCGCGCGTCGCCATTGTCGCGGCGGAACATCCACTGGAGTCCATACGCGAGCAAGCTCAGGTGCCCGGCACTGTAGTGCAGTGCGGCATCTTTTTTGGGGTCTCTCCTGCGCATGACTTCGTAGGCAAATGTGAATGCCGAAAGGGGACCGCCTGGGTGCCCGGATTTATGCTTGATGGGTGCCTGCACGCACAGGTGCTTCATGATGTCGTGTGCCAGGGAGTACTCCTCGGCGTCTTCTTTGCTGATCTTCACCGCTTCGTCGGGCCCAACCCAAACGCGTTCCACAAGAGTGGTGCGCTCGAGAATGCGCTGGAGCGACATGGGAACCTCGGCAGCAGATTTCCCGAGAAGAGTTTTAGGAGTGGGGCGTGTAGTCATGCGAAAAGCATAACACAGGTATACTGACGTGCATGATCACCTTTGCAGACTTTCAGAATGTGGATATTCGCGTAGGGCGCGTTGTTTCGGTCGAAGATTTCCTCGAAGCGCGCAAGCCTGCGTATAAGCTCCTCATAGATTTTGGCCCAGAGATTGGCCGTAAGCATTCCAGTGCTCAGATTACGCAGCATTATAAAAAGGATGATCTCCTCAACACGCTCGTAATGGGGGTGACGAACTTTCCGCCAAAACAGATAGGACCATTTGTCTCCGAAGTGCTAACGGTCGGGTTTTACGATGAACAAGGATTTGTGGTGCTTGCGCGCCCAGACAAGGACGCACCGCTCGGCAGCAAACTGGCTTAGTCTTGGGTGACAATCAGCATGACTTTTTCACCCTGCGCAGTTTCTTCTTTCACGCCCGTCCAATCGTGAATGGCATCCATGATCACGTCGTCGCTGTATTCGTAGTCCTCTCCACGCCTGGTGCCAGGGTCATTGGTGATGAACGTGGTGCCAAAGACACCTTCTCGGTAACCAGTGATCACGAGCATGTGGTACCAAGGACCTTCGCCGCTAAAATACGGGTTTCCCAGTAAGCGTCCTGCTGCAGGAATGATGACCGGGTTCCCTGCGGCAAGTTCTGCTTTGATGGATTGCACACTTACATCGGTACTGGTGCGTGCAGAAAGTCCGTAGTGCTTCTCTGCAATCACGCCAAGCTCGGCGGCAGTCACGTCGTATCCGTATCCATTCTGCGTCTCCCAGGCGATCAATTCCTGCACCTCTTGTTCTGCTTGCTCACGAGTAAGGGTCGTTTTTCCTGCTAAGAAATGCTTCACCATAATTAAGCTCATTTCTTCACATGCTTCTTCATG
>CAZDEA010000052.1:0-3146 GCA_964504485.1 uncultured Candidatus Peribacteria bacterium
TTGCCCTTGTAGTAACTGATGTTGCTGATTTTGTTGCGACCGGCGCTCTTGAGTGCGTCTTCGATCGCCGAAGGATGGCTCTCTACACCCACCACGTGTTTGCAGAAACGCGCGAGGTACTGGCCAATGGTTCCCATGCCGCAGTAGAGATCGAGCACGGTATCGTTCTGGCCCAAATCCGCGACGTCCGAGATTGCCTTGTAGAGCTTTTCGGCAGCGTAGGTATTGGTCTGGAAGAACGAAAGCGGAGAGATATCGAACGTGAGGTCGAAGAGGCGCTCCTGGATGCTCGGCTTACCGGTGAGCACGTGGATCTTGGGGTTTTCGGGCTTGTCGTTCTGGCCCACGTTTTCCATGAGCAAGAGCGAAGCCAAGCGTGGGCGTCCGCCAAAGGCACGAAGGAAAGGCTGGAAGAGCGGCTCGAGATCTTTCTTGCGCGCGTTCACCACAAAGCAAATCATCTGCTCCCCTGTGTGCATACCGCGACGCAGGAGCATGGTGCGGAAGAATCCTTTATTGGTCTTGGGGTTATAGACCGGCAAGTTGGTCTGCTCCATAAACCTGCGTACATCGGTGAGGAGCATGTCGGTTTGTTCGTCGTACAAGTGACACTCATGCACCGGCAATACCGTCTGCCACTGACCCGGGCGATGGAACCCGACCGTGGGACCTTCATCCAAGAAAATCCTCCGCGGCTTGCCATCGTGACCGGTGGGACCGTCCTCTACCTTCATAGAGGTATACCCAAAACTCATCTCCAGCTTGTTGCGGTAGTGGAACACCTGAGGACTCGGGATGATTTTGAGCACGCGGCCAGGCAACTGCTTACGCACGGCTTCATCGGCAGGGGTCAGATGCTCCAGGGTCTCGCGCACGATCTGCTCTTTAAAGGAGAGCTGTTTGTCGTAGGCGAGGTTCTGCCACTGACAACCGCCGCAGGTGCCAAAGTGCGGGCAACGAGCCTGGATTTCGTCTTTGGATTTGCGGAGCACTTTATGCACCTTGGCTTCGGCAAAATTGTCTTTGCGCTTGGTGATCACAATCTCCAATTGCTGTCCCGGAAGGGCGTTTTCGATGAAAACAGGCAACCCATCAATATGCGTCACAGCACTGCCGCCAAAGCCGAGCTTTTCGACGGTTACGGTGTGCTGCTGCCCCTGTGAAACAGAGGTCGAAGCGCCAGTTTGGGCTACCGGATCAGCATTTCCTGATCCTGGAAGGGTACTTGACATTTAAGGTAAATGGATTGTAAGATATATCCTTTTTACTTTTCCGCTATTAAAACGTGAAACGAGGCCTCCTCATTTCTGCTCTGATGCTTGCGGCACTCTCCATGAGTGCTTCCGTACGCCAGATAGTACCACAGGCCGCAGAGGCAACAAGTGCCAACGCATACCCCGAGACCGTCCCATCGACGGATGTATCTGTGCACAAGGCTGCCACGCCCGTTGCTCCTTATAAGAGAGTCGAGGCACTCTTGCCGATTGTCCGCGACCCCGGCATCCGTGAGGAGCATCAGAAGATCGCGAGCATGGTGTTGCGCGCGCTCATCCCCTCCCGTTGCATCGGCGACCTGAAGAACTTTTACATCTCGTACGCAGACATGAAGAGCCGCGGATACGCCGGCAAAGACACCATCATCGTCAGCGGAAAACTGTCAGACAAAGAACTCATCGGCATCTTGGTACACGAGACCACACACTTCTTGGACTTGAGTGGTTGCACGGGAGGAACATTGGACAGCGGCGCGAGTGTTTTTAAGGATGGAAACGACAAGATCTACAACGACGACCCCAGCGTGTCTTTTTATTCGCTCAGTTGGGCGGCAGCGAACATCCAGAAGAAAGGCATGACCGATGCAGCGTTTGTGACAGGCTACGCCAAGCACAACTGCTTCGAAGACATTGCAGAGACGGTCGCCTACTACGTGCTGCACCAAGATGACTTCCGCCAGCGTGCCGCAAAGAACCGCGTACTCGCAAAAAAATTGGAGTGGGTCGAGACGTACATCTTCCCGGGTGGGCGTTCGCTGGCAACACAGGAAGGGCCTGCCTTTAGCGGCAAGATCCCGTGGGATGCCACCAAGTTAGCCTTTAGTTGGAAAGACAAGGACGAGAGGTTGGCGGCACGCTAATAGAGATGGTGATGAGTACAGCCTTTGCTAGTATGGATGCATGAGACATCGCATCTTGTTGATCCTCTGGCTCGTGACCGACTTGATCGTCTTCTTGAAGAGCTACGCACTCGCCTACTTTATGAAGGTAGGCTGGATCTTCTCGACCGATCTTCCGCTCAAACAATTCTTGATCGCAGTGATGATCGCAGCAGTGCCATGGCTGCTCGCCTTGGCAACGACACGCACTTTCGCACTCACACGCTCACAGGGAACCGCACGCAATTTGATCTACATCATCTATGCCTGCGTGATGGGTGCAGCGTTTGTCACGCTCGCGCATTACTTCCTCTTCGGCACATTGTTTAGTCGCTTGTTATTGATCGAAGCTGCAGCGATTTCGATGGTTGTCACATTCATCTGGCACATCATCTTCGAATGGATTCTGCGCATGGCGCTCAACAAGTCCCCTGCTTCGTTCCCTACATTGATTGTGGGACTGACAAGGGAATCACGTGAACTCATCAAGACGCTCAAGAAGAATAAGAGTCCTCTGTGCCCTGTGGGCATCATCGTGCCAGAAGGAACAAGCGAGAAAGAGATCGAAGGCGTGCCCATGCTCGGCAAACTCCCCAAGTTGGAGGAATCCATGACCAAGCTCGGCATCACGCATGTCATCCAAGCAAGCGACTTGGAACAGTCGTTGAATCTCCTCGGCATGTGCCGCACGCACGGCCTGCACTACCTCCTGTTGCCTTCGGTACTCGGAATGATCGAGAGGGATCAGCGCATTGAATCGCTCGAAGGCATGCCTGTAATCACAGTGTCGTCCGACAAGACGTGGTGGAAGTGGCTCTTTAATTGATCAACCTATGCAAGTTTTCATTCTCGCCGGCGGATATGCCACTCGGCTTTGGCCTTTGACAGAGAAGCGCAGCAAGCCATTGCTGCCGATTGCCGGCAAGCCCTTGCTCACACATTTGATAGAAAAAATTCCTGCGGGCATGCCCATTACCGTGAGTACGAACTCGGT
>CAZDEA010000053.1:0-3033 GCA_964504485.1 uncultured Candidatus Peribacteria bacterium
GCTCCGCTTCTGCAGATTTCGACGACACCGCGGCAGATCTTGGACATCAGTCCGGGGCTCCAGCCTTTTTCTTCTGCAGCTTCTTCCCACTCGGCGAGTGATTCGCCCAGGTGATCTCGGCCAATGCCGTCCTCATCTTCTTCCAAAGCCACACGATAGAGATCCATGCGTTCGCCGATCAGATCGATGATCTGTCGGTCGAGTTTGGCCAGTTGATCGTGAATGTCACTCATAAGAAGAGGAGAGGAGTCCGAGAAGGTTGTTGATGGAGAAGTGAGTGGACTTTTCGCGGACGCTCCATACAGGCGTAAACGCACTACGTACGCGGGTGTATCTACCTCTCTAGACCAGATTGCAATTGACAGAGCAAGTGCATGATGTGTGAGCGGATTCTAAGGCACTGAAAACGCTGTTTTGGCATACCACAGCACAAGTTTAGGCATCGAGCGAGCGGTTTGGGCTTCCACAAGGGCTTTTTGTCATTCACACTTCGCGCCAATGCATAAATTCATCCTTTTGTTGTGCGCATTGGGCCTTCTGCTGACAGCTCTGCCAGTGGGGTTTTAAGAAGTACAAAAAGCTTCGAAAGAAGGTTTGGGGAGAAACGAAGCCCTCTCGCCTAATTTTCTCCTCGTGAGTACCATTCTTGTATGAACAAGAAGGACGCCGCCTCCCGGGCAGAGAAACTCCGCGCAGAGATTTGGCGACTCAACCGAGCCTATTTTTTGGAAGATCGTACGGATGTATCTGAGGACGTGCGCGATGCACTCAAGCAAGAACTGATTGCTATAGAAAAAGAGTATCCGGAATTGATCACGCCAGACTCCCCCACTCAACGCGTGGGAATTGCACTGGATGGCAGACTGCCAAAGGTGGCGCACCTCACGCCAAAGGAAAGTTTGAGTGATGCCTTCTCGTTTGAGGAGTTGGAAGAGTGGCACGTACAAATGGAACGCGCTCTGGGCAAGGAATCGGTGAAGATGGACTACGAAGTGGAGCTGAAGATCGATGGATTGAATATTTCGGTGATTTACCAGAAGCAGAAAGATGGAACCTACAAACTGCTGAGGGCTGTCACACGCGGCAACGGTATAGAAGGGGAAGATGTGACACACACGGTGCGTACGATTGAATCATTGCCATTGATCTTGAATCTCAAAGAAAAGAATCTCCCGAATTTGATCGAGATTGGTGGAGAGGTCTACATGACCAAAGATGCATTGAAGAAGATCAACAAAGGCATGCCCGAGAGCGAACAGTTCGCAAACCCACGCAACGCTGCAGCAGGATCCGTACGTCAGTTGGACCCTGCGATTGCCGCATCAAGAGATCTGCGGATGTACTGCTACGCGCTGAGTATGGAAGTATCGACAGCCTTGGATGTGAAGACGCAAAAAGAACTGATGGATACGCTGCACGATTGGGAGATTCCCGTGGAGAGCAGCTACAAGGTCTGTGGGACTTTGAAAGAAGTAAAAAAGATTTTTGAGGACATCGGCAAAAAGCGAGACAAGCTTCCGTTCGATATCGATGGCCTGGTCATCAAAATCAACGATCGTCGCATGCAGAAGGATCTCGGCTCCACTGCCAAGGCCCCGCGTTGGGCAAGGGCCTGGAAGTTCCCTGCCGAGGAAAAGACGGCCGTGATCCAAGACATCGTGCTGCAAGTGGGCAGGACGGGCGCCATTACTCCCGTGGCACACCTCAGCCCCGTGTTCCTTGCCGGCACCACGGTGACTCGCGCAACGCTGCACAACGCAGATGAAATCGCGCGCTTGGATGTGCGCCTGGGCGATACGGTGATTGTGCGCAAGGCAGGCGACATTATTCCAGAGGTGGTCCAAGTGATGGAGAACTTGAGACCAAAATCCGCAAAGCCCTACAAATTCCCCTCGCACTGCCCCAGCTGTAGTACGGAGCTGGAGCGACCGGAAGGAGAAGCCGTGCACCGCTGCCCCAACCCGAACTGCTCCGCAGTACAACTGGAGAAGATCACGCACTGGACAAGCCGCTATGCGTTTAATATTGAGGGTCTGGGTGGAGAAACCGTCGAGTCGCTGATCGAAAGTGGATTTGTGGATGATCCTGCAGATATTTTCCTGCTGACTGCAGAGGACTTGATGCAGTTGCCACTGTTTAAAGAAAAGAAGACCGAAAATATTTTGCGCGGAGTAGAGCGTGCAAAAAAAGTACCGTTGGATCGCTTCCTCTTCGCGCTGGGCATCCGTCACATTGGTCGCGAGACGGCAGACGCACTCGCGCGTTTGATTGATTGGCCAAAATCGAGAGTCGAAAAAGAAGAGCTGGAGGATATTCAATTCCAGAGCTCACTCTTTGGCGCAGAAAAAAAGAAAGTGGTGATCGATGCCATCCGCGTGACCGATATTGGCAAGGTACTCAGGAAGATGACTCAGGAAGAACTCGCCAGCGTGAATGGAATCGGAGACATCAGTGCAGAGTCTTTGAAGAGCTGGATGGATGAGAAAGAAAACATCGAACTTTTGGAAAAACTCGAAGATGCTGGTGTGGTGTGTTTGCAACCGGAAGGATCGAGTGCCGAACAGATTTTTGCAGACATGACGTTCGTGATCACCGGAACCTTGCCGACTCTTGCAAGAGAGGATGCAAAAAGGATGATCAAAGACCGTGGCGGCAAAGTGAGTGGCTCGGTGAGCAAAAAGACGAGTTACCTGTTACTGGGGGCCGACCCTGGCAGTAAGTTTGATGATGCGAAGAAGCTGAATGTGAAGATTTTGGAGGAAGACGCATTTTTGAAGATGTGTAAGTAGGGATACACTGAGGTCCTCTTCCCCATGCATCTATGTCCGTCGTGAAAGAATTCAAAGAATTCGCCATGAAAGGCAACGTGATGGATCTCGCCGTTGGTGTGATCATTGGAGGAGCATTTGGAAAGATCGTCTCGTCTCTGGTGAGCGACGTGATCATGCCGACCATTGGTATTATTTTGCAGGGCATTGATTTTAAGGATCTCGCGTTCACGGTGGGTGCATCCAAAATCAGTTACGGGATGTT
>CAZDEA010000054.1:0-3006 GCA_964504485.1 uncultured Candidatus Peribacteria bacterium
CGGCTCCACATTCCCAATATCATCGCCGTCCGTCATACTCCCCTCATGCACGTCGATACGGTGGACTTCACTTTCCCCGAGCCACGCATGTTCCGGCCACCCGTAGAGGGGGCTAGCATTCGTAAACCGTTTTGGGATGTGTTCTTTGCTCATCGCATTCAAAAAATATTTGAACGCGGCGGGTTGCTTGTGGATATTGGCGGAGGCCTGCGCATAGATGGTTCGCGCGGAGATAAAGTGAATCCTGTAAACAAAGCACTCTTTGAGGAATATCTGCATTCTCCCAACGTGCAGTACAAGGTGACGGACTACACCGATAAATATTCCCCCGATTTTGTCGAAGACATCCACGCACTCTCCTTTGCCGATGCATCACTCGATGGCGTGTTCTGCTTGGCAGTGCTGGAGCATGTGTATGACCCCAAAAAAGCAGCGGAGGAAATTGTGCGCGTGCTCAAAAAGGGAGCAGAGGGATTTTTGTACGTGCCATTTATGTATCGCTACCACGCGAACGTAACGGAGGACTACAAAGATTACTTCCGCTACTCCAAGGACGGCATTGCGTATTTATTCCGAGCATGCGAATTGGTGGAGCTGTGCCCAGTGCGTGGACTCTTTGAGTCTCTCTTGCGATTCACCCCTCTGCATACGTTCAAACCACTCGCGCAGCTACTGCGCTGGATGGACTGGGGTTCGGCAAAAATGCGACTGATCTCTGAGCGTCAGACCTCTGGGTACTTCATCAGGATCCGCAAGTGATCAGTATCCAAAGAGGAAGTGAAACAGATCCAGCGTCATGCCCATGATGGTCATAATCCATGCACCCAAGGGGTCAAAATGCATAAAATTCCCTACCAACAATAACGTGAGCAGCACGTACGGTCCGTACTCCATGTACTGATCGTAGGCATCTTGAAAGCGCAACGGGATGAAGTACGACAAGATCTTGGATCCATCCAGTGGCGCGACCGGCAACAAGTTAAATGCCATCAATCCCAAATTCACGAAAATAAACTTCAGGAGAAAATCACACAGAAACGCCAAGAAGATATTTGGATGTGTATGAGATTGAAGCAAGGCGAGCACCGAACCGGGTGTCATCTGCAAAATAAATTTCAGTGCGAGAAACGCGATGGTTGCTAAGAGCAAATTACTCACAGGACCAGCGAGAGCCGTAAGCGCATTATCGCGTTCGGGATTTTTGAAGAAGTGCGGATTCACCGGCACGGGTTTGCCCCATCCGAATCCTACGAGCAAAAAAAGGATCGTCCCCATGGGGTCCAAATGTGCGATGGGATTAAGCGTAAGTCTTCCTGCGGCCTTTGCCGTGTGGTCACCGAGTTTGTATGCCACATACGCATGTGCGGCCTCGTGCACACTCAGGGCCAAGAGCATGGCTAAGAGAAATGTAGGATTGAGAAACGAGGGCATGGGCACAGTCTATGGTGATTCCCAAAGCGATCCAGTACTTTCGCTGTACGTCCTTATTTCCCGCCCAACGAGGTCACACGTGCGGGTGGGGGGAAAACCCCTCGCAGAGCCATTGACCGCCTCTAATTCTGCAAGTAAAGTGCCAGTCCATGTCACGCATGTGCGTCAAAACCGGCAAGAAAACTGGCTTCGGGAACACCCGCAGTCACTCCATGCGTCATACACGCAGGACGTGGAGAGTGAACATCCAGAAGAAGCGCGTCTTTGATCCTGTCACGGGAACGTACAAGGTTATGAAGGTTTCGACCTCCTACCTGCGCACGTTGGCCAAGAGGTTGGCAGCAGGAAAGATGGCCTAATACCGCTACGAGAGAGTCCTTTGTCAGAAAGGTCTTTTTGATGTAAAATATCATTTACATGCAGCAGAACGACCGCGTCGGCTTGGCCTTGGGAGGTGGTGGTTTGTGGGGTCTTGCACACATTGGTGTGGCTGATGTTCTGTCGCGCGAGCAGGTACCTATCAACGCCATTGCCGGTGCGAGTATGGGCGCAGTGATCGGTGGGATTCTCTCGATGCACATCGATACAGAAGGACATATTTCGCGTAAAGCAATTTTCGATCTTCTGTCTGCTGCAGATCAAATCCAAACCATTGATCAGCTGACCGAAGAACGAGACGGCAAAACACTCCTCGCGCTCAACCGGATTTTGAGTGCAGCTGGCCCAGACGTACACACGCGCCTGACGCAGAATGCTGTCCAAGTCCCCTACTTCGCACAGGTTTCGAAGCGCACTTCTGCCGGCGTGGAACAGGAAATTTTCCTGGGAGCCAAGCAGGGAGAAACATGGGATCGGTTGAGTACATTGATGCGCGCATCTGCAGCGCTCAGACCCAAATTCGGCATGCATCCTGTAGAAGTCGATGGCCACGAATATACGGACGACACTTCTGTGGCATACAAATCCACTAACGCCACCACGAAGACACTTCGAGAAGCTGGCACCAGCAAGGTGATCGGCGTGCCTGTTGGATTTGTGGATACAAGAGGTCTTGGAAAAATGACGCAGCGCGTTCTCGATATCATCAAGCCTTCATGGAGCGATCGTGGAGATGTGGTCATCGAACCAAAGACCGGGAAGGGCCCATTCAATGGACGCAATGCTCTCACGAACTTCGGGAAAGGCTGGCTGGGCATTTGGCAAAAGTTCGCACGGACCGGCAAAGACCTAGAAGGAGGCAAGCGGATCCCTATCCCCACAGAGGAATTTATCGAAGCTGGCCGCAAGCAAGCCAAGGCAAAGATGCCCGAGATTGATCGGATGCTGGGCAGGAAATGATTCCCTGAGCGTTTTGTGGCCTTCCAATAGGGCCTGTATACCAGTACCATTTGTCGGCTTTGATAAATTCAACGCACGGAGAGGTCGCACGAGAGAACGCCTAGTGCGCTCGCGCACGACCCTTCTATTCACATCATTGATCCGCACGGAGAGGTCGCATAGTGGCCTAGTGCGCGCGCTTGGAAAGCGCGTAAACCTGAAAGGGTTTCGGGGGTTCGAATCCCCCCCTCTCCGCCA
>CAZDEA010000055.1:0-2926 GCA_964504485.1 uncultured Candidatus Peribacteria bacterium
AGGGCATTGAACGTGTGGAAGAACTCTTCCTGCGTGCGCTCCTTGTTTGCCAAGAACTGCACGTCATCAATGATCAGCACATCCACCAAGCGGTACCTGCGACGGAGCTGCTCCATCTTCTGGTGCTGGATAGCCTCGACCACCTGGTTCGTGAAGTCTTCGGTAGTGGTGTACACCACCGTGGCACGTGGGGAATTCTTGAGGATGGCGTTGCCCGTGGCCTGGAGCAGGTGCGTCTTGCCGAGCCCTACTCCGCCGTACAAGAAGAGCGGGTTGTACTTGCCGCCGGGCATCTGCGCCACGGCCTGGCATGCTGCCTGCGCCAAGCGGTTACCCGAACCTACGATGAAGTTCTCCAGCATGTAACGAGGACTCAGGATTTTGCTGACGAGGCCTTCTGCGAGTTTGACCTCCTGCCTGCCTGGGAGCTTGCGCTTCTTCTGCTCTGGGAAGTGCTCGAGCAAGTTGATGGTGCGCTCGGGATTGTCTTTGAGTGCGGTATCGACGTTGTAGATGATCTCGGTGATGGTGCGATCCACCTCCTGTGCCAACTCCAGTGTGAGCTGACGGTAGTGCTCCATGTGCCACGTGAGGAACATGGGGAGCGGCAACCCAACAACGAGCTTGCCTTCTTCGCGACCAAGCAACGCGGTGTTCTTGAACCACGTGATAAAAGCACCGCGAGGAATTTTGTCTTGGATCTTCTGGAGTACTTCCAACCACAAGTCTCGTAGCTTCGCATCGTGCATGGCACCGATCGCCGCAGAAACCTGTGAAGGGGCGAGGGTGTCCATACTAGTTCCAGAACAAGCGGATGACGTCGTTGTACGTGATGATGACGATCAAAAGAATAAGCACGATGAATCCGACGGCATTGGTAGTGGTCTCGAACCGACGATTGAGTGGGCGGCGGAGAACGGCTTCTGCAAGCACAAAGAGCAGTCTTCCTCCGTCGAGTGCCGGGAACGGCAACACGTTCAGAACGGCCAAGCTCAAGCTGAGCAGTGCGACCAAGCGCAGGTACGTCGCGAGTCCTTCTTGCACAGACGCATGTGTGAGCTGTGCGATACCCACGATACCCGTGATGCCTTCTGGAACACGTGCTTCTTGCGTGAGCGAGAGGAACAGCGTGCCCAGTCCAATGACCGTCTGCACCGTCATGACTTTTGCCTCGCGTAGCGACAGCACGAATGCCGTAACCAGAGAACGATCGGGTGCCGAAAGTTCACGAGCATATGGACGAAGGCCCACACCTGTCTTGCCACCCGACACCGGGACATTCAGCTGCTCCTCTTTTGTTGCGGTGGGAGAACGCAGGAATGTGTACGTGACGGTGATTTTCCCTTCCTGCAGCTTGCTGACATCGGAAGGCAAATTGACGGGATTTCCATCAACTTTGAGCAGCATGCTTCCCGCAGGAACGCCTGCAGCTAGCGCCGTTCCGCCTGGCATCACCTGGTCAATCACCACGCCTGGCACAAAGTGGATTTCGCCCTGGGCGGCCGCTTCGCGCATTTCTTCGAAAGACACATAGGTCGGGATCCAGTTCCCTACCGAGAACCCATACATGAAGATGAGCGTGGCGAAGAGGAAGTTCATAAAGACTCCCGCAAGCAGCACCGCACAGCGCGCAAGAATGCTGGCACGCGAAAAACTTCCCGGTGCCCTGCGCTCGGAATCGGTCTCGGCATTCTCTCCTTTGAGACGCACAAATCCTCCAAACGGAATCCAGTTAAGAGTAAACATCGTCCCCTTCTGCTTGAAGACCGTCATGAACTTGGGAGGCAAACCAAATCCAAATTCTTCGACGGTCACCCCTGCTTTGCGAGCCACCCAAAAGTGGCCGAACTCGTGCAAAAGAATGAGCACCGTGAGGAGCAACAGGAAAGCCAACGCTGACACGAGCCAGGTCATAAGAGGCGGCTACCCTACCACCTTGTGTGGAAACTTTGGAAGTTTTCCACACCTACTTTCGATTGCATCTGCTAGCAAAAAGGTCGCAGTTCTCTCATGTGAAAAAAACACGTCTTTCCCCATTTACCCGAGCGCGAGTGTAACCGCCTCCACGCGCAATACTCCTGCACTTTTGAGCACTTTTGCGCATTCTTGGAGCGTGCTTCCGGTGGTGCATACGTCGTCGATCAACACCACATGTTGGGGCATTTCTGCTCCTGCGAGATGCACGCGAAACACATCGCGCAGTGCGGACAATCTCTCTGCTCTTCGCCTATGTGCCTGGTGCCCGGTCGATCGCACGCGCCGGAGAATCACACGTACGGGAAGCGTGGAGTGTGCATGCAACATGCGTGCGAGAATCTCTGCCTGATTGAATCCCCGTTCGAACTTGCGCAGCCAATGGAGTGGCACCGGCGTAATGCATGTAGAGGCATGCAGTGGTGTGATGTGCGACGCAGCAGATGCAAGGAGATGATCAAAGGATTCCGAGACTCCCGATAACCGCACATATTTGAACCGGGCTATGGCCTTTTTGAGTAACGGCGAACGATGATAGTGCGCACTCGCCACAATGCGATCAAGCGACGTGCATCCCATCGCATCCAACTGTGTGCGCTCCAGAACAATAGGCTCCGCACGCAGTGCCGCAATTTCTGCCGCCGTCACCCACTCCCCTTCTTCGCCCTGCAAAGAAGACTTGGGGAAAAGAAAATCAAGAAGCGACATGTATTCATTATCTGATCCTCAAGTTCCGCAGCATAGATTTTCCAAACCGATTTTCTCTCTGTAGGTGTCTGCTTCCCAAGAGCAAGCCACGAATGCCGATCTAGAAGCACGAAGAACGCCTGGATTCATGGTTGTCGATTATGGATTCCATTGGTAGGCTTCCTCGGTTTTCAGGGCAATTAGCTCAGCTGGTTAGAGCGCCACATTGACATTGTGGAGGTCACAAGTTCGAATCTTGTATTGC
>CAZDEA010000056.1:0-1581 GCA_964504485.1 uncultured Candidatus Peribacteria bacterium
ATGGCAATATCTTGCTTTTTCGCTATCCAGAGAGCTAAAAACCCGTCAGAATGGGCGTATGTTCATGGATGAAGCCATTATCGAGGTGAAGGGCGGCCAAGGTGGTCGCGGGTGCGTGGCGTTCCGACGCGAAAAATACGAAGCCAAGGGTGGTCCGTTTGGCGGTGACGGTGGAGATGGCGGATCCATTTTTCTCGTGGCAGACGAGAACACCGATACGCTCAGTTTGTATTCCAGCACCAAAAAATTCGAAGCAAAGAAAGGCGGCTTTGGATTGGGTAAGCAGTGCAACGGCCGCGCTGCGGAAGATTTGTTCCTGCGCGTTCCGCCCGGTACGCAAGTGAGCGTCGCCGATCCTTTGACTCCCGACAAGTTCACCGTGCTTGTGGATTTGGAACAACATGGAGATCAAATGCTCATCGCCAAAGGTGGTCGCGGAGGGTACGGCAATGCGCACTTCAAATCCTCTACGCGCCAAGCACCCGACTTCGCAGAACTTGGTGAGCCCGGCGATCACAAGATTCTCAAGTTTGATCTCAAGCTCGTCGCCGACATCGGCATCATCGGGTATCCGAGCGTAGGTAAGTCCACGCTTATCTCTGTGGTCAGCTCTGCTCGCCCAAAGATTGCGGATTATCCTTTTACAACACTCGTCCCCAACTTGGGCGTGGTGCATGTGTTCGATCGCTCGTTTGTGATTTGCGATGTGCCGGGATTGATCGAAGGAGCGAGTGAAGGCAAAGGACTTGGTCATCAGTTCCTTCGCCACATCGAACGGTGTGGTGTGCTGCTCCATGTGCTGGATGCCTCGCGTGCGTTCCCACCCGGTGCTGCGAGCGATGATGAATTGGATCCACAGTTACTCGTGCAGGATTATCAGATGATCCGCAAAGAATTGGAGGCCTACTCCCCTACTCTCGCCCAAAAGCGCGAGCTGGTGATCCTCAACAAAGCAGACCTACTGCAGGATCCCACGATAGTCGAAAAAGCTCTGAAGAAAGCCAAAATCTCTGTGTTTGCATCCATCTCTGCGGCAACCAAGCGTGGTACCTCCGAATTAATGGAAAAGCTGATGCCGATTGTACTGGAAGAGCGCGAACACCGCGCTAAGATTCAGGAAGATATTCTCGAAACCGAAGCCAAGAAAATCCCCGTGCTTAAGCCACAGGAAACTTCCATCAAGATGGGTGCGTACAAAGTGCAAACCTTCACCGATGGATCGCTGCACGTGAGTGGAAAACGCTTGGAGCAATTCACCGTGATGACAGACTTCAGTAGTACCGGAGCATTTAAGCGTTTTGTGGACGTGCTTGATCGCATCGGACTCACGAAGGTCTTCAAGAAGCACATGGCAGACAGCGACGCACCGATCTTCATTGGGAAGACCAAGGTAGATCAGCATCTTTCGTAATTAGAGCGGCTTCACAACCGTTCCCTCGGCTACAGGGCGTGCGACCTTCATGCCGATGACGTCGCCTTTCTTTGCGACGAGCACGGGTTCATGTTCGATCTGCATGGAAGAGACGACCTGCACCAATTCCTGTTCGCCGCGTTGCATCTTGACCATGTCGCCGACTTTCA
>CAZDEA010000056.1:1681-2845 GCA_964504485.1 uncultured Candidatus Peribacteria bacterium
ACCTGCACCAATTCCTGTTCGCCGCGTTGCATCTTGACCATGTCGCCGACTTTCACTGGTGATGCGAGATCCACAATCGCCACACCAATCCTGTCGTAGTAGTGCGTCACTTTGCCGAGAATCTTTTCCTTCACTTTTGCTTCGATTATTCGGACGGTTGCTTTCTTCGCCTTCGAAACTTTTTTAGAAGCACGCGCCTTCTTTCCTGCTTTTTTCTTACCCTTAACCTTAACCTTTTTCTTCGCGACCTTCTTTGCTTTCTTCTTAAGAACCTTTTTCTTTTTCATCACTTTTTTCTTAGCCTTAACCTTGCTCTTAACCTTTTTCTTTTTCTTGGTCGCCATAGAACGGAGGGGGAAGGAAGCAATTTCTAAAGCTACCCTTGTCGTTCATTGTCGGCAACAAAACTGCTGATTTTGCCTCTCCGGCACCGAATTCTCCGCACACAAATGCCCAAAAGTGCCTCTTAGACCCTTGACTGTTGGTCAAGTATTCCCAACATGCACCGCAGCACTGCACAACATCGTGTCAGTGTCTGTCTTGTCTGTTCATTGAAAGAAAAGGAGTTTCCGATGAGCCCGATCCGCTCAATCCTCAACATTCGCTTCTTCCGTAACAAGGATGGCACCATCCTCACGGACGACATGCGATTGCTTGGTGATCAGCTGGCGGCTCTTGAACTTCGTTTGGATGCGAACGCGCATCCGAAAACGAATGGATGGAGCCCAGAACAGCTGCTGCACCTGGGAAAAGTTGCCCGCAAGATCTGCGTCACGCCAGAGCGCACAGCACCCAATATCGTGGCCGTTCGCTACTTGCTCCGGGACGAAAGTGAGACTCCCAAGTTTTTGGGGATCAATATCATCGAGCCGGAGGAACGCGACCAGTCGCCCTACGTTTGGTTCCGCCAGCCGTCCTGGAAGACGGTGGAATTCACCGAGCTGAGAAAGGCTCTGGGTGCCGGTCACGGTCGTGTGCGGTACATGCTGGAGCAGTGGAAGAACCGTGTTGGGGCTAACGGGATTCCCGAGCCCAAAATGGTGCTCTGCATCCCCAAGCCTGCCCGCGATGGCATCGGCAACTACGTGGAGGTCCTGGGACCATATGACGTTGTCGTGGACGCCTAATCAATGACCAGAGACCCCTCTTCATCCGAAGAGGGGT
>CAZDEA010000057.1:0-2844 GCA_964504485.1 uncultured Candidatus Peribacteria bacterium
CTTTTTCAGCTTGAGAGATCATGAACTCTGAAACCTTGCCCTTGGCGCTGTCGCCATGAGCGATACATTGAATAAGTTTTATTGGCATAGGAGGAGCATGGTCGCTAAACCGCCGCGTCCCGTCAAATTATTCCTTAACCCAGGATCCTCACCGCTTCCTTGTAGCCCTCGGGCGTGCCTGTATCTAAGCGTTTGCCCTGCATTTCCACGCCCCAGATAGGCACATGGTCTTTGCGGTGGATCAACGCATCAATTAAGCGGATCTCCCCTCCCTGGCCGCTCTCGACCTCGTGAAGTACGCCAATCACCGAGTGCGGGATCAGATATTTTCCAATGATGCCGAGTGTTGTGGGTGCGGCCTCGGGCTTAGGTTTTTCTACCAGTCCCGTAACACGTTTTACGTTGCCCTTCGACTGGGCTTCATCAATCGCCACAATGCCATAACTGCTCACGCGCTCACGCGCCACGTTCTCCAGTGCCAAGAGTGCGCCGGGGTTCTGCACGTCGTGCTCTAAGTTTGCGTAGGCATCTACCAATTGCTGCAGGCCTGTTTTTTCGCCGTGGATCAGATCATCGCCAAAGAGCACGGCGACTACCGGGTCCTGCACCCAGTCGCGTGCCTGGAGAATCGCGTGCCCATCACCGTGTTGTTCGCGCTGGTAGGCCACAGAAAAACGCACGTTGTCGTATTTTTTCAGCTCACTAAGGGCGTCCAGTTTTCCCTTTTTTGCGAGTACGGCTTCCAAGTCTGGGTGCGGAGCGAAGTACTGTGGGATCATTTCTTTACCGGTGTTGATCACAAAGCAGATGTCGTCGATGCCCACGCCCAAACACTCGTCGACCAAGTGCGCGATGATCGGCTTGGTGCCGAGCGGCAGTAATTCCTTGGGTACCACTTTGGTCCATGGGAGAAACCGCGTGCCGAGTCCGGCAACCGGAAGAATGGCTTGGGTGATTTTCATGGCGCTTTAGTCTAATTGAGAATGGCCATTTGAGAATGCAGATTTTTCATTAAAGCGACTACAAACCGTCAGAACCTACTTTGACTAAACTATAGATCATTGTAAAATTTATTTGTCTTTTACAACATCGCTTAACCCTTTTGGAGGATCGTTCCGATGATGCGTTTCCCTGTAGTGAAGGCATGGTTGATTCCGCCTGATCAAGAAGCACGGATGCAAAAAGTTCGTTCGCTGATTGTTAACCAAGAAGCCATCCCCTGGTCTCGAGGCTACGAACTTCCGCTCGACGGCAAACTTGCCATGGCAGAAGTTGAACGCACCGATGACCACAAACTCATGCTGAGCATGTTCGTTGGCAAGGATGTTGCACATCTTGTCTTCGACAAGCTGACATCATCCTGTGTCACATCAGGCACCGAGTTTGAGGAGATCGACATTAAGCTCGCTGATGGTTGGGCGTGGAAGATTTTTCTGCCCTACGGATCAACGGCTGTGCACTCCGGTTGCGGCAAGTACGCAAAACTCCCTTCCAAAAGCTAGAAGCGAGTGAAAGACAAAACACCTCCCGCGTTTATCGTTGGAGGTTTTGTTGTGCTTACGCTTCGTTGATCTTCACCACTTTCACGCGATCTTCTTTGGGGATCAGCACTTTGAGGATGCAATCTTTGTTGAAGGTCGCACGAATCTTGCGAGCATCTACGGGAACAGGAAGCGTGACCGAACGGCTGAACTCGCCCCAGTAGCATTCCTGCAGGTAATACCTATCCTGGGCGATTTCGTCAGGATTTCGGCGTACGCCACGAATCGTGACGGTGCGATCATCGACCTCAATATCCAAATCACTCATGCGCACTCCGGCAAGAAGAGCCTTGATGATGTAGTAATCATCTTGCTCGTAAATATCCACAGCCAACCTCCCCGCATGGTGCGTGCTGGGAGCAACGTGTTCCAGTGTCTCCTCTTCGCGTTCGAGCGTGAGAGAAGTACGGGGCTCATCATGATCCCGCAAAGCACTGAAGATACCGTGGAAGGGTGAAGCACTCATCTTGGTACAGGATGATACGCACATTTATGGCTGTGGAAAATAGAAAACAAACGAATAACGCGGAATGGACAATGGATAGCGGATGCGCAAAAAACGACCGACGCACTGGGCTTGCACCATGCTCGGCACACTTCGCCCTTGCCCTCTGTAAAAGCTTCAGTACACTACGCCAGCTACGGAGCATGTACGCTCCTGCGGTCAATACGGCCAGTGCGTGCCACTAGCTGTTGTCTCTCCATTTGCTACACTCCACCCCTATGCCAGCCATCCAGCTGAAGAACACCATCCGCCGCCTGCGCTTCGAAAAGAACATGACGCAGGAAGAGTTGGCTTTGCGTGTAGGCGTGAGCCGCCAGACAATCATGAGCATCGAGCAGGGTCGTACGAACCCTTCGATCCTCTTGGCTCTGAGCATTGCCAAGGCTCTGAGCGTGGTGGTGACCGATGTCTTCTCCATGGAAGGAAACCTCGCTCCCGTATAAATCCTCAAACGTTGATTCTAAAAAACCCCGTCAGCCTAGGCTGACGGGGTTTTTTGTATCTCTGGTAAGTCATCTCCTCTTCGCAGTCTTCTTTACTTTCGACACAGCAACCGACGTCGTCTTTAACTTCACTGCCAATTCCTCTGGGAGCTGCTGCAAGCTTGCGAGAAGATCTTCGCCACCCATGTAACGGTGATCCACGACGCCTAGGAGTTCCTGGAACTTCTTCATGCTGTCGCGCGCCGTCTTGCGAATGGCAGGGTCGCTCAAATCTTGTTCCAAGAGATCGTAGATCTGGAACTGCAACGCGTAGAGAGCGTGCACGTTACTAAGAGCAATGTCTGCGCGAGTCATG
>CAZDEA010000058.1:0-2814 GCA_964504485.1 uncultured Candidatus Peribacteria bacterium
CCTACAAAGACATTGTGAGCGACAGTGCCAAGTGGCGCGTGCAGATCAGCACATCTGTGGGGTTGGATGGACTCGGTGGAGGAACAGCCAAAGTGAAGAGCGACCTCACTGCACTCAACAAGTTCCTTGCGGCTAAGGGAATCACCAAAGAGATGATCACGGTTGCTCCCGTGATCGTGGAAACGCGTTTGGATTACAACAACGGTTCCGCACCTATTGGCTATACGCTCCGCCAGGATGTAAGTGTAGAAGGATCGGATGTCGAGAAGATCACCGCTGTCGCACAGGAATCCAGTTCACTCTTGAGCCAAGGGGCAATCGTCTCCACGGTCTCGCTTGAGTACTTCTACAGCAAGCTCGGCGAGCTGCGCGTGTCGCTCATGGGTGACGCCATGAAGGACGCCAAGAACCGCGCTGACGCCATTGCAGAAAGCGTAGGAGGCTCGGTTGGCGCGCTCCGCGACGCCAGTATGGGTGTGTTGCAAGTAACCGCCGTAAACAGCATGGATGTGAGCGATTACGGCACGTACGACACCAGCGCCCTCAAGAAGCGCGTAACTGCAGTGGTACGTGCCTCATTCGGTACTCGTTAATCCAGCATGCCCATCAACAATCGCATCCACGAAAGTAGCACCTACGTCACAGGTGCAGCGTTAGATAAGACTGCAATTTATATTGTCGCCAAAGACAAAGGGCTCACGGCGGAAGACATTAATCATGCACGCTTCGTTGCATTTATTGATGGTCAGCTCTATCACAGCGGGGACAAAAACTGGAATTGCGTCGCATGCTGCTTTGCACAAGTACCGGAGAGAAAATTCGTCGCCATAAGTGAAGAAGGTCAGGTGTTCACGTACGCCAAGGGAGTCGCTGGAGAAGAAGTAATCTCTGGGGCCAAGGTCCTGCGAGCCATGTGTGTGGTAGAAGGTTTGCCCTACGCCTGCGGTATGCAGCGCCAGGTCTACAAGCGAACCGACAATGCTGTGTGGGAGGCTATGCACGCGCCTGTAGGCACAGAAGCAGGGTTCGAGGCTATCCAGGGTTACAGCGCAAACGAGATCTACGCTGCCGGTTGGAAAGGCGAAGTATGGGAATACGACGGATCCACGTGGCACGCCCGCGGCAGCCTCGTCGAGACTATCCTTACGGGTATCTCCTGTGCCGAGGACGGTGTGTACATCTGCGGGCAAAACGGTGTGCTGCTCAAGGGCAGGCACGACAAGTGGGAGAAGCTGGACCTGGGAGTTCACGAAGACTTCTGGGATGTGCACACCTTCAACGGTGTGACGTATGTTGCAACGCTTCAGACTCTCTACATGCTCAAGGGTGGCAAACTCGCACCCGTGGACTTTGGAGCAGAGAAACCAAACTCCTGCGGCAAGCTGACCTCTGCAGGAGGAACGCTCTGGTCCATTGGAGAAGGCACGGTGTTCTCGTTTGATGGAACCACGTGGGAGTTGCAGGATTAAAAGAAAGGCCGTCGCTGAGCGACGACCTTATCTTTGGGGGTGAATAGGGAGCTCATTTTGGCTCCGGCTTTGGCTTACGAAGATCGAGCAAGAAAAAAATCAACGCGACTGTGCCGAGACTAAAAGTCCCAACAGACATAGCGAGATACCTCTCTTCTTGTTTGCCAACCTTGTGCCAGAGAGCAAAGCCGCATCCTGCAGCTACTAAGAAACTTGTGGCCATAATGAGCATGAGCATGAGCATCCACGTCTTCGGTAGCGCTCTTCTCTGCTTAGGCCAGAACATCACGGTGAGACTCATTGTCACATACGAAGCGCTAGCAACTGCTATCGCTGTCAGGCAGTAGTGTGCCGAGACATGACGTTCAGCTATCTCTAGTTGTCCAAAGATAGCGTATGCAAATGCTGCGCTCACCAGAGTGAGCAAGCCAGCAAGAATCAACTGAGTGCGCATGGCACCTCCCAAAGAACAATCATCCACACTATGTGGACAATATGCATATATTATAACTATTTTTGTATTAGTCAATAACTGCCGAATCCTCTGCCTACAAAAAAAAGCCGCCATTTCTGGCGGCCTTCACATTCTAGAGAGGGGATTTATTTCTCCGCAGTCACCGTGACACCCATGTTCTGGGTAGCGTCACCAATCCTAATACCGATGGACGACTGTCCGACGGACTTGATGTGATCACTGATGATGATCTTGTCTGCAGAGACTTCGAAACCAAGCTGGTTCTTGAGTGCTTCTGCGATCTGGATTTCGTTCACAGCAGCGTAGAGCTTGCCGGTCTTCGAAGCTTTCTTGGTGAATTGCAGGGACTTACCAGCGAGGGCAGCGACAGCGTTCATGTGGATCTCGCGTTCGTTCTGCTTTTCGACAGCGCGCTTCTTGATCTGATCAGCATAACGCTTGCGGACTGTAGGAGTCGCAACGAGAGCCTTTCTCTGTGGGAGAAGACAGTTCAAAGCAAAGCCATCACCTACGACCAGAAGGTCGTTCTGTTTGCCTACGCCGGGGATATCTTGGAGAAGAAGGATTTCCATGGTGCTCGGGTCGGAAGTTGAGCCAAGGTAGTCTACGCGAATGGCTCAAGGAGGTCAATTGTCGCCAAATGGCAACAATAAGCGTATGTACAAGGATCTAGACGAATCTCACGCCGCAATCTTACGGTTGGGGGGTTAAGGGGAGATTAAGACCCCTTAAAAAGGCCTCTCTGGAGCCCTGAACAAGAGATGGCACCTTAGAATAATCCGAAGAACCAGGGGATGAACGAGAACCAGCTACGGCCCTCGGGGAAGATGCGCTGCTGCTTCACATACCACTTCGGCAAGGTGAGGAATC
>CAZDEA010000059.1:0-2768 GCA_964504485.1 uncultured Candidatus Peribacteria bacterium
AATCCCTCCGCAACAGATGCGCGCGAAGCAGAGTTGCTCGCCGGCGTGCTGGAGCAAGCATTGGAGCACCTCAAACCCCATGGAATCATCCGTGCCAATGGTCCCATGAGTCACCCAAATGTGATCAAGCTGGTGCAGCAGAGAATCCCCTGCACCATCCACTACGAAAGGTTTTTCCTGAGCGTGGTAGCCAAATAGCACAAATATGCTATAGTTTACCTACTGGTTTATCTGTTCATTTTGACAAAGGAGTGACCGATGCAATGCCGAAAATGCGATGGGCCTATGAATCTCAAGGACCATGGCGGGAACATCGGGGAAGGACCTTCTATCTCGTGCGACGTCACCTGCCCAGCCTGTGGGCACAAGCAGCTGTACCTGTTCCAGGACGACAAGCTTGTCGACATGCCGAACGCGCGTGATCAATGGAAGGTGATTGCCATTATTATCTTGGTGCTCATAGCTCTTGGCGCAATCGCCATGCGGATCACCTACTAAACCAGTCGCCAGTGCGCTCTGCACACTGGCTTCTTCTAGGTGCGCCCAAACGGTGTATCATGTTCTTTCTTCATTCCCTGTGCGTAACCCCATTCTCCACACGGCTCGCTGTACGCTCCGCTGCATCACCATTGCAGACGAAGAATATGTATGGACGGCCAGTAGGCACCCGGGATTCACCGATGGCATGCTGTGGAGTCCGCCGAATACTAAGGAAGAAATGCGCCCGTTTACCGAAAAATCTATTTCGGAGTGGGAAAAAGATATCAGCTACGTGTGGACCATCGAAACAAAAGAAGGTGCATTCGTGGGACGCATTCACCTGCGTCGTGAATTTGATGATCAACCCGATATCTACGGCGTTGGCTTTTGGACGCACCCCGATCAATGGGGCAAAGGCTACATGACCGAAGTCGCCAAAGAAGTTCTCCGCTTTGGGTTCGAAGATCTAGGTATGGAAAAACTCGTCTCTGGTCATGCACCATGGAACGCCGCCAGCAAACGTGTGCACGAAAAAATCGGACTACGACACATCGGCTTTAGCCCGGATTACATTACGAAAAACGGAGAGCCGTTCCCAGAGGAACGCTATGAGCTCACGCGCGCCGAGTGGGCCGCGGCGCAGACGTAATTCCTTCAGCTTGCTACAGAAGTTCCGTGACTGCATTGACCACAATACCCAGCGCCAATGCAACCAGAACACCCATGGCTGCGTAACTTGCCGTATCGATGGTGAATACTTTTCTCATACTACAGAAGACGCACCCGCGCAGGTGTTCTTACGAGAAAAGCAGCACTGATTTACCGCAACGGGATGCTAAAACTCACCTTCGTTCCGCTACCCAAAGCACTGTGGAGCCACATCTTGCCGCCCAAGGCCTCGGTAAGGCCGCGCGCAATAAAGAGTCCCAGTCCATTCCCATCGGGTTTGTAGCGTGGAGCGTTGCTGCCACGGACGAATTTACTAAAGAGTCTCTTCTGATCTTCTTTGGGGATGCCCGCACCGGTATCGGCAATCTCTACACGAATATCCCTGCCCACTTTGCGTGCGCGCACGGTCACTGTTCCTCCACGCGGCGTAAAGTTGATCGCGTTGACCATCAGTTGTCGCAAGATATCTCCGACGAGAATCGCATCGGTGCGACCAGGTAATGCATTGGGTGCATCCACGGTCAGCGTGATCCCCTGCCCGGTGGCCTGTGGACGGAATTCCTCGCTTACAAAGAACACAATGTCTTGTACATCGGCATGGTTGAGCGCGATATCGATTCTTCCTTCCTGCACCTGTGCAGCCAACTTGAGATCATTGAGCATGCTATCCATACGGTAGATGCCTTGTTCCATATTGCTCACGTGTTCCTCAATGGCCTTATCGGCCGACTCTTCTTTGGAACGCATCTGCAGCGCTTCGAGCGACCACTTAAAGATAGTCAACGGAGCACCCAGCTGATGGAACGTGAGGAGCATCAAGCCTGCGCGCTCGCGATCGAGCATTTGCACTTCTTCGAATTTGCGCGAGGCAATCATGTACGCGGCATAGGCAGCGAGCACTCCTGCGCCAATCACGAGTAAGAGGAGCGCCAAAGGGGGGAGGATGCTCTGTAAGCGGAAGAGATATTCATCCGCGCGCATATCCATACCAATGATTGCGACTGCTTCCTGCGTACCCGTGCGGCGGATAGGTGCATACCCCGAAATTGTCGTTCCCCATTGATCCGTTGTGAGTTCGGCATCGGTCGTGGCGGCAGCGAAGGCATCGAACATGGCGGGTGCCTGCGTGGCGTCGTAATGATCACCGGGGTTTGTGGGCACTTCATCCGGTTCCAAATTACCATTACGGTTGATGTCACTCTCTTCGACAGACATGAGCGAATCAGAATCCGCTACGAACGTGAGCAGATCGGGGTCAGCTGTCTTGCGCAGGATGTACACCGAATTAATACCGGGCATGGCATCTTGAATGGCATTCAAGCGAGCGACGACCGATCGAAATACCGGAGTGGTTTTATCGCGCACACCATGAATCCGATCAATATCGGCAACGGTGAACTGCATGGCAGCAATTTCGGCCGCACTACGCAGTCTCTCCTTTAATTGCGACTCCATAATGCGCTGCGCGTTCCAAAACAGCGTCAGGCCAATCAGCATGACCACTCCTCCATACAAAACCGCGAGCACGATCGCGCCGAGACTCCTTTTTATTGCCCGTAAGAGTGTGATGGGGGTGCGCTGCACAGAATGTGTGTGTTTCGTCTAAGTATAGCAGAAAA
>CAZDEA010000060.1:0-2753 GCA_964504485.1 uncultured Candidatus Peribacteria bacterium
AAAGATAACTCTGGTCCACAGGAAGAATGGTCCTATCTGAAGTGCTTCGAACATGAGCAAAAGGATACCACGAACTATCGATCATAAAACTGTACTTGAGCCTCATTTCGTTGCGCGTTTCGAACTCGTTACGCGTAACGCGTGAACGCGGAACGTTAACCTATCGAAGACTCCAATTTCCTCGCCCTCACGTCTTCAAGAGTCTTTTCCAGGAATTCGGCGATAGGCACCACGACCTGCTGCTTGGTTTTGACATTGCGCACAGCGACAGTCTTCTCTGCAATTTCCTTATCACCCATCACGAGCAAGTATGGGATCTTCCACTGCTCTCCTTCGCGAACGCGCTTGCCAAGACTCTCGGAACTATCGGCCCAGTCGGCGCGGATGCCCTTTGCCGTGAGTTCTTCGAGGAGTTTCTTCGCAGCGTCTTCGTGTGCAACGGCAATAGGAATAATGCGTGCCTGCAGCGGCGCACACCAGAGTGGGAAGAGAGCGGCGGTGTGTTCGATGTAAATGGAGAGGAAACGCTCGAGTGAGCCCATGATGGCTGCGTGGATCATCACGATGCGCTCGTGCTCGCCTTGCTCATTGATGCACGAGAGATCGAAACGTTCCGGCTGGTTGATATCCAACTGGATGGTCGCCACCTGCCACTCGCGACCAATGCTGTCTTTGGCGATGAAGTCGACTTTAGGTCCGTAGAACGCAGCTTCGCCCTGTGCCTCGTAAAAATCTGCTTTGCGAGACACAGCGAGCTCGCGCAAATCTTGCTCGGCACCTTTCCACATCTCGGGCGTGCCGAGATATTTTTCCATGTGCTCTGGATCACTGAGCGACAAGCGTACTTTCAAGGTTCCAAATCCCACTGTGGAGTAGAACGTGTCGACGATCTCCCAGATTTTCAAGATCTCCTCGCGTACTTGTGAACGCCTGCAGAACACGTGTGCATCGTCCTGCGTGAAGGCGCGAACGCGAGAAAGACCGTGCAGTTCGCCTGTTTGCTCGTCGCGGTAGCAGGTTGTAGTTTCGGCATAGCGCTGCGGCAAATCGCGGTAGCTGCGCGCGCGGGATGCGTAGATCTGCGTGTGGTGCGGGCAGTTCATCGGCTTCATCGCAAACTCGTGACCTTCGCGTGTGGTAATGCGGAAAAGCTCTGTACTGAACTTCGACCAGTGACCGGAGGTTTCGTAGAGTTCTTTCTTTGTGATGTGCGGGATGGTAACTCGTTGATACCCGCGAGCGGAGCGCAGCTCCCACACGAAGCCATCGAGCAAGTTACGAAGCAATGTGCCGCGTGGCGTCCACAGCGGCAGACCGGGACCGACCAATTCACTGGTGGTGAAGAGATCCAACTCTTTACCCAGCTTACGATGATCCCTTCTCTTCGCTTCTTCGAGCATCGCGAGATATGCCTTCAACTCTTCTTTGCTGGGGAATGCGGCAACGTAAATACGTGTGAGTTGTTCGCGCTTTTCGTCCCCGCGCCAGTACGCACCGGCCAAGCTCATCACTTTAAAGCCATCAGCAGCGATTTCTTTGAAGTTCTCCACGTGGCCACCGCGGCAGAGATCCACGTAGGTCTCCTCCCCTTTCTGGTTCACGTTGGCGTAGTTTGTGACTGTTTTCACTCCGTCGTTCTTCACCAAGTCTTCGATCATCTCCACTTTAAAGCGCTGCTTTTTTTCTTTCCAAAACTTCTTCGCCTCTTCTACGTCGAGCTCGTCACGGCGGAAGGTCTGGCCTTGGTTGATGATCTTGCGCATTTCTTTTTCAATTTTCTCAAAATCTTCATCCGAAATAGGAGTCGTGAAGAGGAAATCGAAATAACAACCGGTATCGATCGCCGGTCCAATCGCGCGCTCTGTTCCTGGCCACAGGTTCTCGACTGCTTGTGCCAAGACGTGCGCCAACGAGTGGCGCAGGTGTGCCAAATATTCGGGGTTCTGCTTGTCCATGAGCAAAGAGTAATGGAGATACAAAGAAAAATCATCTACATCCGTTCAGCGATTATCCTCTTATTTACCGTCCTGCGAGTTTAAGCTCCTGTTCCAGGGCGCGGATTTCCCTGAGCAGCTGCGGATCGTGATGCATCTTGTCTTCGATCTTCTCCACGGCATTCATCACCGTCGTGTGATCGCGGCCGCTGAAGACTTCGCCCAGTTTTACAAAGCTCATACGCAGGTGTGCCTTGCCCAGGAACATCGCGATTTGACGAGGAACGAGAATCTCGCGCACGCGCGAGGCGCCAATCATGTCTTGTACCGATACCGAGTAATAGCGCGAGACAGACTCCAAGACATCCTGGAATGTGGCGGCACGGGCCTCGGGCTTTTCGAAGCCGACTTGTTCTTCTTCGATGTACGGATCTTTGTTCAATTTGCGCATGATCTCGGCGATGCTCTTGATGGTGGGCATGCGCTGTTCCAATTCGTACAGAGCAACAGCCTGCATGAGGATGCCTTCGAGTTCGCGGATGTTCCTGGTGACGTGCTCTGCGATGAACTGCAACACAGGCATATCGAGGAACAGTTCGTACTCCGCAGCTTTGGTGCTGAGGATCGCGAGACGCGTTTCGTAATCAGGAGCCGAGACATCGGCAATCATGCCGCGCTCAAAGCGCGAGATCAGACGATCTTCCAGCTGGAGTTCCTGTGGAGGACGATCTGCCGAGATGATGATCTGCTTGCGATCTTCGTAGAGGGCATTGAACGTGTGGAAGAACTCTTCCTGCGTGCGCTCCTTGTTTGCCAAGA
>CAZDEA010000061.1:0-2695 GCA_964504485.1 uncultured Candidatus Peribacteria bacterium
CAGCTTTTTGGCTTCGAGGAGAATGGACCCATCCCCTGCTCCCAAATCCCACACATGATCCTGCGGTTGGAGCCCGGCAAATTCGGCCATGGCACGGGCCAAAGAACGTGAGGTGCGGATGTACGGCGTCATCAAGAAGAGATGATGAAGAGCGGTGATCAGCAGACCGACCGTCAGGATGATGGCCAGAATCAGCAGGGACCACGCGAGCATCAGCGAGACATGAAAATACTTTTTCCGCGCTCCGCGTAGGGAGCGATCACTGTCATGCGCCCGGCGGCATCTTTCACAATCCAATACCTGGTGCCCGTCCCCGTGACAGGCGCCAAGGGATCACGCGGGAGTTCGGCGACGTACGTCCCCGAGAGCATCTCCAAACGCACGCCATGAGTGCAGGGCAAACCTTCGCTACCCGTGCGGCAAATCTCCTCGCTGGTACCCAAAGGAATATCTGCAGGGAGCGTATCGTGATCCACCAAATACTGGTGTGCTGCGTTGATGATGGCATTCACATCGCTCTGCCTCTGTGCGTTGCGTGCGTCGGCAAGTTGCTTGGACGGATTGAGTGCGATGATGGTGAGGAACATCAACACGGCCATGATCGCAATCACCAAAAGAAGCTCGATGAGAGAAAACCCTGCACGGCGATGATCAGGCTGATACAACATAGGATGCGGAGCACGATGCCCTACAGGGCAGGAGTGTAGCAAGCCAATACCACTGCGTCATCTTGCGGGGAGGTCGCACACCACGGGCTGGGGTCGCACGCGATGCTCGGGAGTTTTGCCTGCCATCCACTGATCAATGGAATCGAAGCAATCGGTGTACATATTGCGCATGCTGTCATCGGCGTAGAACGCCACGTGCGGAGTGGTGACCACACTGGGGTGAGACACTAACTCTTTGTTTTCGGAGAAGTTTTGTTCGTGTTCCAGCACATCGAGGAGCGCGTAGCGCAGTGTGCCAGACTTGAGTGCCTGGAGAAGCGCCGCTGAATCGATCAGTCCTCCGCGTGCGGTATTCACTAGTACGGCTCCCTTTTTCATCCGTGCAAATTGCGCCTTACCTATGATGTGGTGCGTTTCGGCGACATCTGGGAGATGCAATGTGAGAATATCGGCATTCTCTAGCACGGCGTCCAGAGGCAGGTATCGCACCCCCAAGAGATCTTCGAGATCGGTATTGCGGCAGACATCTGTCGCCACGATCTTCATGCCAAAGCCATGGGCGATCTGAGCCACTCTGCGGCCGATTTTCCCCGTACCGACAATACCAATGGTTTTCCCTCGCAAAGCCATTCCACGCAAACCGTGATAATCAAACTGACCGCCTTCCACACGATCATTGCCCTCCCCTACATGACGCAATGTAGAGAGAAGGAGTGCAAACACGTGCTCGGCAATCACATGCGAACCATAGTCGGGCACATTGCATACCGTGATGTCGCGTTCGCGACACATTTCGAGATCAATGTGATCAAACCCCACAGAACGCGTGCACACCAAACGCACATCGGGAAGCTGCTCCAGCACAGAGGCGCGCACGGGCGTGGTAATGAACACCGAAAGCACTTGCACATTCTTCGCTGCAGCAACGAGAGCCTGTTCGTCCAGGTGACCTTCTATACGAGCGGATGGAAACCGTGAACGTATGAGATCTTTGTCTTCCGGATCAACATCGACGAAGAGCATGGATGCAGCCATAGGGTCATCATAGCGTGCAAGTTCCACAAACAAAGCTCTTGCTGCAACAAAGGTAAACCCCTGCTACACTTTCCCTTATATGAAAAAGGCTTCCGGCCTGATCGTCGCGCTCGCACTGACTACAGGACTTGTGGTGGGCATGTTTGCGACGCGCGGAGCATTTTTTGCATCCATCGCCGACGATTGTGACGGCAAGCCCTACGGATACACGGGATGCCCTTTGATCAAAGGCAGCAGCACCAGTGCTCCTTCCACTTGTGGCAACGGTGACCTGGATGGCGATGAAGAATGTGACAACGGCAGCAGCAACGGACAAGCCGGCAATGCCTGTTCTGCCATGTGTCGATTGCGCTACTGCGGAGACGGCATCATTAATTCGGATTTGGATGAAGAGTGCGAACCACAAGCCGAGGAGTACTACCGCAAAACAGGTAGCGGCGATGAGTTGGTGATTGAGCGTGTGTTCTCGGCACCACAATGCGGCAACTACTGCACTCCTCCCAGCTGTGATGAAGACGGCATGTGTGCCGGAGGTTGCACCATGCAGTTCCTCCCCGCCTGCCAGGCATCTTCCTCTTCGGGCTCCGGAACAACATTGGTTCAGAGCAGTAGCGCAGCTTCCTCTGCAGCCAGTGTTGTGTCTGTCTCGTCTGCAAAAAGCTCCGTCGCAAGCAGCGCTGCCAGCAGCCGAGTGAGCAGTAGAGCCAGTGTTTCTTCGGCATCATCACGCGAACGCACGGGCTTGAGCATTACCATGGAAGGCCCGCTTGCCGTGCAAACAGGCCAGAATGCCGTCTTCCGCATTATCCTGCGCAACTACTCCAAAGAAGCCGTACAAGGCATTGTGGTAACGGATTACCTGGTGAACTACGGCGGTTATGGCGGATTCACTCTGGAAGCTGCAAGTGGTGGTGGCACATGCCGTCTGACAGGAGTCACCGTGCGTTGCCAGGGAATCGACATGAATGTGAACGAGACCAAAGTCCTGCAAT
>CAZDEA010000062.1:0-2576 GCA_964504485.1 uncultured Candidatus Peribacteria bacterium
TCATCGATAAAGCGCTCGTAGTGACCCAAGTCGAGATCCGTCTCTGCACCATCATCCGTCACATAGACTTCTCCATGCTGGAATGGACTCATGGTTCCGGGATCCACGTTCAAATAGGGATCAAGCTTCTGCACAAACACCTTGAATCCACAGGCCTTCATGATGGCTCCAATGGAACTGACTGCGATGCCCTTCCCCAAACTGGAACAGACGCCCCCGGTTACCACGATAAAGCGGGTTCCGGACTTGGAACCTTTGGAAGTGGACTTGGAGCTTGGGCTGGGAACCATAGAGAAAGAAGGAAGTAATCCGAATGCGGGGGATCACTCCAATATTTTCGAGGCCCGCCGTGCATTCTACTCAGCAAAGCACTAAGCGCAAGCACACTTCAAATAGCCTCTGTGATAAAGAATTTTATGGAGAAACGATTAGTCGACAAGAGCGGCCCGCACTGCCGTCTGCGTGCTTGCTCCCAATTCTTCCAAGCGACGCGTTGCAGGGTAGATGATACGTTCGTACGTATCACCGTGCATCATCATGCCAGGGACACTGTGAGCATTGATAAGATCCTGAAGCTCAGGAGCAGTCATGTCGTTGATACTCTTGTCTTCTGGGCGTGTAGTTTCCATGTGATGAGGAGGGTAAAGAAGAGGGAAATAAAAAACAAATTAGGTTCTTTTTCGCCTATCGATCTCTTGCTGCCAGAACGCGTGCACAGGCAATCCCGTGAATTCGGCATCTTTCATCATGGACTCCAGTGCAAGGTTGATCATTCTGTCTGGCACGCCTTTTCCTCGCAAATATTTTACCGGGTCTGCGCAAAACGATTGCGAGCGTTTGTAGGCATCGGCATAGGAATCGGTAAAGTGCAGCATGCTTCCTACGTAGGGCGAGCGAGAGAGCGTAAAGGCATCATCTGTTTTGTAGTGCGTGGCGGTAAAGGTCTGCTGCAGTTTGATGATGGCATCGCGCCACATGTGCTGGCCGTCCTTATCCAATCCCACAGGATCGATGTAGGACATGGGGGCAAATGCACCCAATCCAATCTTCAGGTCTGCCAAATGCAGAGCCTGTTCGAAGTTGCTTCCTTCGGCGCCAATGCTCACCCAGGGCATACTGACCATGCGAGAGATGTGCCCCTGACGGGTCACAAAGTCATCGCGACCGTGATACATCACGGCATCGTAACTATCGTTGGCTTTCTCCTGGCCCGGGATTTTGTTGGCGACGCCAATCGTCACCAAGCCTGCCTCTACTGCTGCGCGATTCAGGTACCCCATTCCCCCGCTCTCGGAGGCTCCGGTGACCATGGCAGCGTTTGGGTAATCGGCTTTGACCATGGCGAGAGCTTCTTCCAAGTGGCCGAGTTTCATCACAGATTCTGCTCCTGCTGCACTCGCGGCATATCCGCCAATACGGAAGTCTGCCTTACTCACACGCTCCAATGCGGTGACATCGACGAACAGCTGGTGCCACAACTTACGAATTTTTTCCGGCGTGATGAGATAGAGACCGAATCCCTTTTTCATCAATGTGGAGTACTGCTGCAAGAGTGCTTCGTTGAGGTAAATCTGATCCACATCACCGGCTACGTTGGGCGTGCACACACCGCGCAGTCCCAACTTCATAAGCGTAGAGAGCACATCTGCAGATGGCGCGGTACGCGTTAGAAGCATCGCACGCTGACGGTAGTCGCTCACATGAGCCAAAACCTTTTGCAGTTCACCCAGTTCTTCCCAACCACTCATAGGGGTGAATTCCTGGCGCATGGCCGCTTCGGAAGCCGCAATCACGGCAAGATCCTGGAACTCGTGTGATAGTTCGTTGTATACCGGTCGCATGCCTTTGGGCCCCACCACCAGACCAAAGATATCTTCATTCTTATCCAATTTTTCCAAAGCGGTGCGTACCCCTGTCGCATTCTCCGGATTGGCAAAGTAGGTATCGACTTGAATGCCTCTCTCGTGGATGTGCGCACTGGGGAGCGAGTGCAATGTCTTGGGAAGTTGCTCAAAATTCTCAGCATGGTACATGCGCACGGCTACGGCCAAGTCTGCAATGTAGAGCGAAGAATCGGAGGTGTTTTCGACTTCCAAGTGACGTAGATGTTGCGGGGCAAACCCGGTCGTGCGACCTCCGTCCCACACCACAGACGTTCCATGGCGTACAGCTGTTGGCTTACGGGAACCACGATCGACCACTACAGGGTCGATCACTGCACGCAGCCCCGAAAGAATGGAAAACTGGGTAGCGCCAATGCGATAGGCATGCGGAGGAATATCGCCCAAAGAGAGCTTTACACCAGGCTGGATACCTTCGATGGTTGCTCGCCCTACCATAATCGCCTCTTTGAGAGAGTCTTTGCGAAGGACGTTTGCGTCGAAACGCACGGGGAAGTTCACATGGCTGAAGGGCAGGAGAATGCGACCGTCATCCAACACTTGTGATTCCGGATGGTACTTCACCCACTGTGCATCGTGCGCTTCGCGCACATCTGCTCCTGTAAAATTACTTCCGGTTTCGGTGACCGCAAACAGACGTCCGCAGGAGATTCTGGATTCTTTCATCCAACGGGC
>CAZDEA010000063.1:0-2572 GCA_964504485.1 uncultured Candidatus Peribacteria bacterium
ATGTCAGACAACTTCTTCGACCACATCCCGAGCCACGAGCGCGAACGCATCCGTAAGCGCATGCGTAGCCCAGAGGCATACGAGAAACTTCGCGAGAGCGTGAAGGGTCCGGAAGACCTTGAGCGCGAAATGGAAAAGATGGATGCCATGGCCGAGATGCATTTTGCATTGGAAAGTGATCACCAGATGCAGGAAGCCATGAAGAAGACGGTCACCCAGGCGATGGAACAGGGGATCGAGAGTGTTCTTGATCATCCAAATCTTTCACCTGAGGCAAAGAAGAGCTTGGAGGCAGGGAAGTTCAAGCTGACCGTGAGTGCACACCCAAAGACGCACCAAGATCAGGTGATGGTTGTGCCAGAAGGAAACGTGCAGGAGAAAATTCCTGTCACACAAAAGCTGAATGATCAGCTCGCATCGCAGTTTAAACAAAGTAAGTGATCAATTAATGTGATCAGATATTTGCTCTTTGATTGGGGCTGATTATCTTTTTATGGGTTTGAACATCCATCGATAATTTCCACCACGTTCGTATTCTTTTTTCGCGTAAAACTGCTGCAGCTCTTCATCATCTTCATCTACCAGAACGGTGACATCGTTATGTCCACGCTCGCGAATGATCTCTGTTGCTTTGTCGAGAAGCGCGGTTGCGATTCCTTTTCCACGATGAGTTTTTGATACGACCAAGCGAAACACAAATGCCACCCAACCACCATCCTCCACAATGAAGACTGTTCCCACAACCTGACTATCAACTTCTGCGACCAGAATGGACTCGGGATCATGCGAGATTTTCATTTCCAACTTCTCTGCGCTGTCTTGTTCTTCGAAGTACAAATTCCCTTCCATAATGAGGGCTTTGACGGCCTCATAATCCGCAGAGGAGTAAGCGCGAATGTGAGCAGGGGAGTCAGGCATATGTCCTAGTATAGAGGATTGCAGCGACGATCGCGCGATCGTCGCTTATGTGAATTAGGCCGTATTGATCACGCTCATATTATCATCCGGTGCGGTTTTGTTGATGATTCTCTTACCGCATTTCTCACACACATGAATTATCGTCCATCCGCGCTTACCGTCGTGATCCACACCCGTGGGTTTCATTAATCCTTGGCAGAGCGAAGCGCGATCGCCGGGACCTTGGTCATCGACGTGCTTGCTCCATAAACACACAGGGCAGTGGTTGCGATAGGTGCCTTTTCCCAGTGGCTCTACGGCTACGCCGCAGTGCCCACAGTTGAATGCCTCTTCTCGTGCAATGAAGATCATGAGTGAAGGATATGTTCCCTGTGCTTGGAAATCATTTGCAAGATCTGAAAAGCGTCGCTGGCATTTGTGGGCATGTCTTCATCGAGAACATGTGTATCGAGAGTTTTTCGTAAGGCTGCGAGGGTTTCTTTGGTGAACATGTAGACGATTTTCTCGTTCCCTTTTCGCAGCTCAAATACATACTGAGTATGAGGCGAGTGTGGAGAATGCACCACGTGCGGGTACAACGTGCTGGTATTGGAGTTTCCCTTCATACGTTAAATCTAAAGTGGAAGATGTCGCCGTCCTGCACAATATACTGCTTTCCTTCGGTGCGCATCTTGCCTACTTCTTTAGCTTTCGCTTCGCTTCCTGCTGCCACGAAATCCGCATACGCGATCGTCTCTGCGCAGATGAATCCCTTCTCGAAATCCGTATGAATCACGCCTGCAGCCTGTGGCGCTGTGGAGCCTTTGGTGACCGTCCAAGCGCGGACTTCTTTTACGCCTGCGGTGAAGTACGTGATGTACCCCAGTGCGTGGTAGGCGGTGTGGATCAGGCGATCTAAACCAGAGGAAGTGACTTTGAGTTCATCCAAGAAGATCTTTGCTTCTTCAGCCGAGAGATCCTGCAGATCTTCCTCGATCTTTGCCGAAATCAGCACCAGGTCATCCGTGGGAGCCAATTGCAGTTTAGTCCTAGCCTCAGCCTCCGTTGTGCCTGCGAGCTGCTGCTCCGAAACGTTCACAGCGTAGAAGACAGGCTTGAGCGTGAGTAGTTGGAAGCTCTTTGCGTAAGGCATTTCTTCTTTATCCAACGGAACACTCGATGCCGCTTTGCCTTCTTTCAATGCCAGTTCAATCTTCTGTGCAACAGCGAGTTCTTCTTTTGCTTCTTTGTTGCCTGTGCGCGCACCGGGTTGCAGCTTGTCGATCCTTTTGCTCAAGCTATCCAAGTCTGCGAGGGCCAGTTCGGCTTCGATGGTTTCGCGATCGCGCTTAGGGTCCACACTTCCTTCCACGTGCAGAATGTCTCCACCTTCGAACATGCGCACCACGTGGCAGATGGCATTCACCTCGCGGATGTGGCTCAGGAATTTATTGCCGAGTCCTTCTCCTTGGCTGGCGCCTTTTACCAGACCGGCGATGTCGACGAACTCCACGGCAGTGGGAATGACTTTCTCTGGCTTTACTAATTCGGTGAGCTTCGCCAAGCGCGTGTCTGGGACTTCGACAATGCCGATATTCGGGTCGATGGTGCAAAAAGGGTAGTTCGCTGCTTGCGCCCCACGCGTGCGCGTGAGAGCGTTAAAGAGCGTGGATTT
>CAZDEA010000064.1:0-2474 GCA_964504485.1 uncultured Candidatus Peribacteria bacterium
GTCATGGTGCTGCCACTTCCCGTCGTGAGTGCTGTGGTGCCCGAAGCTCCCATGACGATGGGGGAGACGAGTGCGAGAAGAAGAGCCTGCGAAACGGACACGCGATACATGTCTCGAATTCTAGCTCATATGCAGACCTGTTTCATCCTTACTTGGAGATTTCCTGTTCTTTCTGGATGAAATCCAACACGGTCTCCACAAATGTGGCGTGGCTCCACGTGAGAGGCGCTACAGAAATAGGTGCACCGGTAATGGGGTGCATCTGCTCGGCAAGGATGCCGCTTGGGGAGGCACGTTTGCTGGCCCAAATGAGCGCTTCCTTGGCGGGCGCCAGGTCTTCCAAGGTCTTGGCCTTGGCAATGTGCCACTGCGCAGCCCAGAGCGTTGTAATGATCCAGGGATTGCCTGGGATGGTTTCTGAAAGTGCTGTGAGTGCCTGGTAGTGATCGTACGGGTAGCGTGCCAAGCCGCCGATTCCGGTCTTCACCTTCAGTTGTTCCTCCAACTGCGTCATGGTCGAGACCACGCGTGGGTCATCAGGAGGGAGAACACCCAGCTTCCACACAGCCATAATACTGGCGTCGCAGGTGTCGTCCCGTTCGATGGTCTCGCCGTTCTTGCGTTTGATCCTCTTGTAAAAACGTCCGAGTTTTTCGTCGTACAAGTGGAAGAACAATGCCTGTTTCATTTCATCGGCAGCGGTCTGGTAACGCTCGGAGTGCGCGTGGTGTCCCAAAATGTGGCAGATCTCTGCGGCTGCGTGCAAGCCCGCGATGGTAGCGGCCGTGGTGTAGGTAAAGACTCCGCGATGCTCCTCCCAAGGGTCGTAGCTGGGGAGCGGCAGACTGGTGGACTCTTCGCGGAAGTTGCAGAGGAACTCTGCTGCCTTCTTCACGAATTTTTCGAACATCTCCTGTAGGAACTCAAAGTCATTCACGCTCTGGAAGTGCCTCCACAGGGCATAGACCACGAGCGCAGTTTCATCTTCTTGGATGGGCAACTGTGCTTCGCCGTCTTTAAACCAAGGATGCCAGGAGGATCCCAGCGAGCCATCGGGGTTGTACTTGTGGAGCACGTAACCATCGGGCATTTGGACTTTTCCGCAAAAACGGAAGAAGTCGCGCGTGACCTCCTGGTAACCGGCTTTATCCATCGCAAGAGACACAAAGGCGCCATCGCGTGGCCACACATACGTGTAGGTATCGCGGTTGAACTGCATGATGTCGCTATCGCACGCGGCCAAGATGCCGCCGTTTTTATCGATATGCGTGCGTGTGATCAGCAAACTGCGCTTATACAAATCCGCCACCTCGCGGGGGAGGGAACCGAACTTGTGATCCACTTTATTCACCCAGCTCTTCCAGTAGTTGTGGCAGTTACGGTGCAGGCGTTCCGGTGTTTCCACCAATACGGTCTGCTGGAGCTTGAGCACTTCTTCCAGTGTCTTGCCCAAGCACACCCAGAGCACCACCTCGGTTGGCTTGTCGCCTTCGACCGTGCTTTCGATACACACCGTGGAATCCACAGAGCCCTGTTCGATGGGGTGACGACTCAGCTCGCCATCTTCTGCATCCTTCCAGGTGCCTTCCAGCCCGCGGTAGGCGGTTTTCCCGACTGTATACGAAGAGATCCCGCACGAATGCAGATGCTCCATGCTGCGGAGGATAGACGCGTACTTATCGCCGTGCGTTCCGGTAATGCATGTGGTGGGCTTATCGGTTTGGCCACCCACAAGGAAGTAACGCTTCTCGCGGAAGTGGATGATGCTGTTGGTGTAGGGCTCGTAAAATGCCGTGTCCTTCTGCTTGTCTCCGTAAATATAGAAGTCATGGTGGAAGAACAGTTTTACCGTGCGTTTTTGGCCATCGAGGCTGCGGATTTTCCAGTGCCTGAGCAGCATGTTGTACACAGGGTGCACGTAATCCTGCACACTCATCTCTATACCCAGCTGTTCGTTACGCAGTACCGAATCACCCACGAGAGTTTCGGGTGAATAGCGAGGTTCGATCTTCCATGACTCGTCGGCGAGCCAAGCAAATCGCTTGTCTCCGTTTGGGCCTTCGACCATCACGCCTACCCTGTGCACGTGCGGGTATGTGGTCTGATCCTCCATCCCAATGTACGGGTAGTAGAGATCGCGCATCTGCAGGCGATCATCGAAGGTCGCGAGCATCTGGCCGTTTGCGAGAACAAGTGAGCGTGGCATTAGGATTTGGGGTGACGAGAATCGAGGGTTGGACTGTTAGCGACATCGAGAAAATCAAAGATTCCGCGCATGAAGTGAATCACCGGATGACGTGGGCGGGCTGTAACTGAGTTCTCAGTGGGTTGTTCTTCGTGCTCAACCTTCACTTTGATCCTCTCATGTGCTTTCGCAGTCCGATCGCGCATGTCGGTGAGGGCATGGCTGAATCTGCGATAGGCTTCGTAGGGCGAATCGTAGGGGCTGAAGTACTTATGCACGTCGCCGTCGG
>CAZDEA010000065.1:0-2337 GCA_964504485.1 uncultured Candidatus Peribacteria bacterium
GGGTCCGCCGCCGCGGGGGGTGTGCGGTAGCCCTGCGCGTAGCGCATGTCGATGAGCCAAGCCGAAGCCTTGGAGGCTTGGCGAAGAGACTCAGGGCGTGCGGGAGGGCAATCGGCGGCGGTGCGCTTTTCTTTGCTCCTTTCTTTTGTCGGGCAGACAAAAGAAAGGAGGTTCTCTAAATGCCAAGTTGATTGTTACCTTTTCCCCGCCCACTCGTAATAGAGTGTGTAGGAACCTACCCGTCATTCTTCCCATGGATGCAGCAGAACTCGGGCACGTACAAGCGTGCCAGCGCGGAGAACTTGATCACTTCGATGCGCTCTATACCCAGCATGTAGACGCTGTCTACAAATACCTCTCGCGCCGCACGTTCGTACGTGAGGTGGCCGAAGACCTGACGAGCATCACCTTTATGAAGGCGCTCGATGGCATCCGCTCTTTTGATCCTCGTAAGCAAGAACTTCGTGCATGGCTGTACCGCATTGCGCGCAACGCCATGATCGATCACTTTCGCAAAGAACGTCCTACGCTCGATATCGAAAGTGCCTGGGATCTCCCCAGTGATGACGTCACCAGCCTCGCTGCAGAGCGCTCGATAGACGTCGCACGATTGCACACGGCTTTGCAGGTTCTCAAGCCTGCCGAACGCGAGATTGTCATGCTGCGCGTGTGGGAAAACCTCTCCTACAAAGAGATTGCTCAACTGACGGGTAAATCCGAAGCCAACGCCAAAATGATGTTCTCTCGCTCTCTCAAAGACCTACGCACCGCATTCCCAGGAGCACTCGCGCTTCTGCTTCTCCTCCCATTCAAGTTATGAATCCTTCTATCCACACATTCCTTGGTGAACTCTACGAGATCGATCCCGGTCTGCGTGAACATGAACAGCAGCTGATCCCGCTCATCGAAGAGCTTCTGCATCATGATCCCGCTCAATCGCCGGATACCGCGTTTGTGACTCAACTTCGCACACGACTGCGCGAACATGCGCACACCCTCTCCTTATCCCCTTCCCTTTTTGATTCTATGAACAAATGGCTTTACGCACTCGGCGGCGCTGTGACCGTCGCATTGATTCTCCCGGTGGCCTACTTGGGCTACCAGAACGGATTCTCCACACAGCTACACTCTCCCCTCCCCAGCTTCCAGGTAAAAGAAGAAGGTGAGCGAGCATTCGGTCCGCTGGGCGACGCTGTCGTACAAGATCAGAATGCCAGGAACGAAGCCCGTCCCCAAAGTGGTGGCGGTGGCATGCCCTCAACCACGCCGATGCCACCCATGACCGGTGGTGGTGGTGATGGCGACATGAGCAAATTGATCGCTCCGTATCCTTCGACACAATATAACTACGTCTACAAAGGAGACATTAAAGATCTCCAAGACAAGGTTGCCGTCTACAAACGCAACATCAGTAGTTCCAATATCTCGATCACGAACTTCCTCGATAGGATGAACTTGGGAACGATTAATTTGAGCGGATTCAAGAACGCGAATCTCGATAACATCTCCTTTTCGCAACAGGTGCCCTTTGGCTACCAGATCTACGTAAACCTGCGTGATGGCTCGGTGAGCATCAACAGCAACTGGGAACAGTGGCCACAGAACAACTGTCAGACCGATGCCTGCTGGCAAGCTCAGCAAGTGAAGATCGGCGACGTGCCCGCGGATGACGTGCTCATCTCCATCGCACAGAAGTTTGCAGAGGACTACGGCATTGATCTTTCGCACTACGGCGCTCCAGAAGTCGAAAGCAGCTGGCGCGCAGCGTACGCTGCTGCTGCCGACAAGAGCACGGTGTACATTCCAGAATCACAGCGTGTGATCTTCCCGCTCATGATCGATGGCAAGCCCCTCTACGACCAGAGCGGCATCAAGACGGGAATCAGCATGGGCGTGCACGTGAAGCACAAGAAAATCTCTGATGTCTGGGGCATTATGGACAGGAGTTACCAGAAGTCCGACTACGCTGGTGTGCAGGATGCAAAGCAAATCCAGGATTATCTCGCAACCGTCGACAAATACCCCTACCACACCATGGACAATGCTCGTGGAAACGAGGACATCAAGAACGTGGACGTGGTATTGGGTGAGCCCGTACTTAGCTACGCGACCTTCTACAAGCAGACCGACATGGCCAGCAACGAGGTACTCGTCCCGTCGCTCATCTTCCCGGTCACACAAACAGAAGGCGTGTACCGCCAGAGCATCGTGGTCCCACTTGCACAGGAACTCTTGGATCAGCAGATCAAGCAAGGTCAGCCGATGCCTATCGACGCAGTGCCAACGCCGCGTCCGATGTAATCAACTTTGGGTTAAACCACCAAGGAACCGCCTCAT
>CAZDEA010000066.1:0-2321 GCA_964504485.1 uncultured Candidatus Peribacteria bacterium
ATGTACAAACCGGTGGGGGTCGAGACCACCAATACCGAAGCTCCTCGCGAAGATGACATTGTGCGCGATCTACTCCCCGAGCACCTCCGTGGAAAAATTTACCCGGTGGGTCGACTCGATAAAGACTCCGAGGGGCTGCTCCTCTTTACCAATGATGGCGTCCTTGCCTATCGACTGACGCACCCGAAGTTCGAACACGAAAAAGAATACGAGGTAGAAACAGTCGAACCGATCTTTGAAGGTGCACTCAAGAAAATGCGAGAGGGGATCAAGATCGAAGGCGAGATGACCAAGCCCACGCGCATCGAAAAAATCGATCACAACAAGTTTAGGATCTTTCTGACCGAAGGTCGCAACCGTCAGATCCGTCGGATGGTCTCAAAAGTGGGTTCTGACGTAAAAATCCTTAAGAGAACGCGGATTGTCACGCTAGTGGCCCCAGAACTGCGTTCGGGGGAATTACGGCCTCTTACAGCCAAAGAACGCGATAGCCTCCTTAAAGCGGTTGGACTGTAGTTTTGGTGGAACAGAAGCCAAAAATCTGCTATACTAAGGAGATTTCGTACTAGGATTCTCTTATGAAGCTCATACCCCATGGTGCGGCCCAAGAAGTTACTGGCACATGCCATGAATTACAGGTGAACGGGAAGAGAGTTTTGCTGGATTGCGGACTCTTCCAAGGACACCGAACCGAGTCTGCACAAAAGAACAGTCAGTTCACCTTTGACCCTAGGCATATCGATGCCGTGGTGTTGAGCCATGCACACATGGATCATGCCGGCCGCATCCCCTTACTTTGGAAGAAGGGATACCGCGGACCAATTCACTGTACGTACGCTACCCAAGATCTCTCTGCTGCCATGCTGAAAGACGGCGGATACATCCAGGAAAAAGACGAAGAGTTCTACTGCAAGTATTTGGCCAAATCCATGATGCAGTGCCAAGGGCCGCTCTATACGCAAAAGGATGCCGAGGACTGTATGACCATCTTTAAGGGCCATAACTACAACGAATGGTTCGATGTCGTTCCTGGGCTGCGCGTGCAATTCCTCGATGCCGGTCACATCATTGGTGCGGCCATGCTCGTGTTGGAAGTCACCGAGAACGGCACCACTCGCCACATTGGATTCTCGGCAGACTTGGGCCGCAGTACGCTGCCTATTATTCGGGATCCCGCGAAGATGCCCCCAGTCGATACGCTCATTTGCGAAAGTACCTACGGTAATCGCGAACACAGCGATGCAGACCAGGCAAAAGAGCTGCTCTGTGAAATTGTGAATCGCACAGCCAAGCGCGGTGGCAAAGTGATTATCCCCGCGTTCTCGCTCGAGCGCATGCAAGAGATCGTCTATGACCTCCACGTGCTCTGGGACGAAAAGCGCATTCCAGCGTTGCCTATTATCATTGATTCTCCGCTAGCAGAAGCCGTAACTCAGATCTTCATGAAGCACCCCGAGTGCTACGACAAAGAGATCTTCGAGAAGTTTTTGGACCGCCAGCATAACCCGTTCCAGTTTTCGCTCGTGCGATACACGCAGAGCAAAGAAGAGAGCAAAGCACTCAATGGTGTGCCGGGTCCCATGATCATTCTCGCAGCATCCGGCATGTGCGAAGCCGGTCGCATTCGCCATCACTTGAAGAACGAAATCGAAGACGCTCGGAACACCATTATTGCCGTGGGCTTTATGGCCGAGAACACTCTTGGTCGCAGAATTGTCGACAAAGGCACGACCGAAGTAAAAATCTTCGACCAAATGTATCAGAAGAAAGCCGAGATTGTTTCCATCGATGCCTACTCCGGCCATGCCGATATGAGTGACTTGGATGGATACATTGCCAGTATCGAGGGTCTCAAGCGCGTGATCCTGGTACACGGAGAATTGGCGCAAATGCAGCCCTTTGCCGAGCGTATTCGTGCAAGAGGAATCACTGCAGAAATGCCCCAGAGAGAGCAAATTTTGGAACTGTAAGAAGAAACGCGTTCACTCGTCACACATATACAAACACCCCACATGTCACAAGAAGTAATGAAATCACTGAGCGCGGAGCAACAGCAAGCGTTTGCAGTGCTGCGCACGGACACGCGCCCATTGAATGGGAGACATATCTCATTGCAAGAGTTCGATACCATGCGCGCATGGGTCGATACGTATAAACATTTGTACAATGTCCCAAATCCGCCGGCAAAACTAGGAGGCCTGTTGTCCAAAAAAGGATGGGTAACAAATGCACAAGGAGAGCAAAAAATGTGGATCCTGCAGTACGATGATCCAGGTCGTTACATGTCGCTTGTCGAGGTTTCGCTTCCCAAGGAAGAAGTG
>CAZDEA010000067.1:0-2244 GCA_964504485.1 uncultured Candidatus Peribacteria bacterium
CGACGCACATCACTCAGTCCCCTGCTGCGCTTCACGTACACAAACTTCACCGGCCTGCGTGCGCGGGTGTACTTGGCTCCTGTGCCTGCGTTGTGTTTGGCCTCCCGTGCAACAGGATCTACGCAGGTTCCACAATAGAGGGAACCATCGGAGCACCGGGCAAGGTAAACAAAATGGGGCATAGGGGCGTTGGCAGCGCCAGTCTACTCCCTTATACTCGCTGTCCCGTGGCCCCATCGTCTATCGGTTAGGACGCTAGGTTCTCATCCTGGAAAGCGGAGTTCGACTCTCCGTGGGGCTACCACTTCTTGTTACGCCATCGCCTTCGTCCACGTGCATGCTTCTTTGCACTTGGTGCAATACTGCTCGCCGTTTTCGTGCGCGTCTCCGCTGATGCACTTCGCATGGCAGCAAGAAGAGCGAATGCTCAACCGCATATCGGTGGGCAATTTGCGACGTTCATCAATATTCATATGCTTCACGCAGTACTGTTTCCCATCGGTAGATTTGCCACACCCCGGAGTCCTGCAGATAACGTGTTTTTTGTGAATGAGAAAGGTGGGAAGAAACCCGCAACGTGCGTCTTTCTACCATACTCTGATGCACATGCTTCTCCTACGAGAAAGGAGCTGTTTTGCGTGTTTCTGATTCCGCCAGAATCTCGATAAATGGATAGCTTTCGCCCAAGAAAGAGACTAGTCTCCATAGTCATTTGACACATTTTTTTTCTTCTACAGATATGGCAACAGGCACTATCAAGACGAAGACGGACAAAGGGTTCGGATTCATTGCCGTCGAGGGATCCGACGATGTATTTTTTCACCACAGCGCTTGTGGCGGACAGTTTGACGCATTGGCCATCGGCCAGAGCGTAACGTTCGACATGGAAAGCGGTGAAAAGGGACCAAAGGCAGCCAACGTGGTTGCAGCATAATTTGAATTCATGCTCCCCGTGCCGTCCTCGGCGCGGGGTTTTTGTTATGCGCATAATTTTTCTGAATACTGTGGAACTGATTGCAGAAGTGCGAAACTGAACCCAGACCCAATCTTTGTAGATATGATCCTTCCCTCAAGGTAGAGGGAAGGATCAGAAAGAGGAATGTTGTTACCGCCTGCGCCAGCGATTCTCGCTCGTCTTGGCCGCTTCCTGCTGACGCAAACGATTGGCCTTTTCTTCATCTAAAAGCCTCTGAGCATCAGCCTTATCTTTCTGCCTCTTCGCAAGGCACAGCGGATTGCTGCAGACTTTGAGATGCTTCTTGAAGTTCTTAGGCTTCACGGAGCGACCACACGGGGCAGTGGACATCTGTTTCCGAAGAAGAACAGTCATAAGACACTCCTCATTTTGTACTACTCCTTAAAATCACGCGTGAGCATGGACCCCATACATTAGGATCAAAGAGTAGGTACAGATTCAGTTCCGATGGAATGAAAAAGCGGTTGGCATTCTATCACCAGAAACCCAGACAGAAACCCTTAATCTTAGTGGTGATACCCCGTCCCTTTCTGTATTTCGCAGCCGCGATACATCTGCTCCAAAAAGAGCAACGCACACAGTTCGTGCGGGAGCGTCATAGCAGAGAGCGCCAAGTGATTCTTGATCTTCTCCTTGAGCGTCGGAGCCACACCGTAGGGTCCGCCGAGAACAAACAAGAGTGAGCGGCCAGCATCCTTGGCCTTCATCAACAGATCTGCGAATTGCGGCGAGGTCATGTTCTTTCCTTTTTCTTCCAGAAGCCACACATCGCCATCGAAGGCATCGACAATTTTTACAATGCGCTCCGATTCCTCTTCGCTCATTTTCTTGGGATCAATATTTTTGCTGGGCGGGACCACCACCACGTTAAAGCTCAACTGCTTTTCTAAGCGCGATTGAAAGAGTTCGAACCCCTGGGCAATCCATGTGGTTTTGATTTTTCCGACGATCAAGAAGGTGATGCGCTGCATGCAAAGCAGGATACCTTATTTCTTTTGGAGGAGCGCGACGGTTTCGATGTGCGCTGTGTGCGGGAACAAGTCCACAGGCTGCACGGTGCGGAGCTCGTACCCTGCCTTGAGGAATTCTCCTAGATCACGTGCGAAGGTTGCCGTGTTGCAGGACACATACACCACTCTTGGTGCGCCGTGATCAATCACGGCCTGGCGTGCATCGGGGTGGAGCCCTGGGCGTGGAGGATCCACTACGATGGTGGAGAACGAATACTTTCCACCGGCCTTGAGCTGCTGGAGCATCACCTGTTCGGC
>CAZDEA010000068.1:0-2117 GCA_964504485.1 uncultured Candidatus Peribacteria bacterium
GTCCTATCACGCTCAGAACGACCTGCATGCTTTTTCATGGTTTCTACAAGATGCTTGATGCCTTGCTCCAGCGTGACCGATGGCGCATACCCGAGCACCGAGGAAATCTTGGAAATGTCTGCCTGCTGCGTTTGGATGTAGCTCTCTGCCACAGGGTTTTTAATATGATTCGGTGCGATGCTTGTACCCAGTGCTCCGTTAATAATCTCCACAAGACCCAGCACCGTCACAGCCTTGCCTGTGCCGATATTGAAGATCTCGTTGCCCAGGTGTTTCTCTGTTTCCATTGCTCGCGTAATGCCTTGGACCACGTCCAGCACGTTCGTAAAATCACGTGTTTGCGTGCCGTCCCCGTAAATCACCGGTTGTTCCCCGCGAGACATGCCCCACACGAACTGGCTGATGAGGTTTGCATACACGCCTTTGTGTTCTTCATTGGGTCCGTAGATAGACATGAAGCGGAATCCAATGATTTCCACTGACGGGTGTATGCGATGGAAGCACGTGCTGATGTTCTCCATGGCGATCTTCGTCACGGAGTAATGATTGGAAGGAACGTGCGGGACAGTTTCGATCAATGGCGGAGGAGTGTTGCCGTAGAGCGAAGAGGTGGAGGCGTAGAGGACTTTTTTTACGCCGGTACGACGCGCGTATTCCAGTACTTCGAGGTACGAGAGAATGCTGTTTCGATATGCCTCGACGACATTCGCAGTGAACATAGGGGCCGAGGACGTGCCTGCAAAGTGCACGATGTAGTCAAAGGCGCCTAGTCCATCGAGCGTCTCGCGATTGCCTGCATCGCCCTCCACAAATCGCACTCCTGCAGAAAGATGCGCAGGGTCTCCCAGGAAGAGGTTATCGAGCGCCGTGACGTCGTACTTCTCGCAATGTGTATTGCAGAAGTTTGAGCCGATAAATCCCGCTCCGCCGGTGACGAGAATACGTTTTTTTGCCACGGGAAAATTGTACACTATCTCCCATGACGCTCCAGCGCATTCGCGAACTTCTCACAGTGATTCTCCTCGTCTGTTTGCCGTTGCACGCATTGCTCGTGACGGTTGGGACCAAGATCATCTTGGGTCCGGGGTTTGCTCCATTGGCGATGCTCGCCTTTTGGAAGGAGGGGATTTTGGGACTGATTCTGGTCATCGCGTTTTGCGAGATCATCCATGCACTCATCAAACGTCGTTTGTCACTCAAGGTTGATGTACTGGATCTCTGCATCCTCGGACTTGTCGCGCTCTCCATCGCCGTCACGGCATACCACTGGCCGGTTTCCATTGGCCGCTTGGCGCTTGGCATTAAGTACGACTTCGTGCCGCTCGTCGCGTTCCTTGTCCTCCGCCGTGTCAGCTGGTCCGATTGGTTCCAGAGCACTGGCAAGAAACTCGTCATTGGACTGGGATTGTTCGTGAGCATGTATGGTCTCCTTACACTGGTGTTGCCCGATGCGTTCTTCCGCATGCTCGGCTACAGCGACGCGCACTCGCTCTACATCGTCAATAAGCCCCTCTCGGCATTCCAGCAAATTGCAGAGTCTGGTGTACGTCGTATCCAAAGCACCATGAGCGGGCCGAACCAATTAGGCCTGTGGCTCCTCATTCCGTGGAGTTTTGGGATTGTGGGCATCCTTGGAACATTCAAGACGCACAACCATTGGCTTGGTTGGCTGAAAGCATTTTTTACACGCAGCGACGAGCGCGCGCTCGTCGCTCAAATGAAATGGCTGGGGTATCTACTCGTGATTGGTGCAGCGCTCTTTTTCTCCTTCTCGCGCAGTGCGTGGATCGGTGCGTTCGTCGTCCTCGTCGCTGTTGTCGCCATGAGCATCCCCAAGAAGATGCTGTGGAAAGTCTCCGCTATATCCGGAGCATCGCTCATCGTCCTTGGCATTGTTGTCACCCTCGCATTCCCCAAAGTGTTCTTCCGCCTCAGCTCCTCGCGTGGGCACATCGAGCACCCCATAGAAGCGTGGCACCGCATGTGGGACTCGCCACTGGGCGAAGGCCTTGGTGTGGTAGGACCAGCGAGCGCACGTGGCAGCGATACCTGCGTGATGCTCCGTCCGCAGGATGATCCATCCTGGGCAAAGTCCTCGCCGCACTTGTGCATCTTCT
>CAZDEA010000069.1:0-2018 GCA_964504485.1 uncultured Candidatus Peribacteria bacterium
GCGAGGTGTTCATCTTTAAGCAGTGGCGCACCTTCGACCGTCATGTGGCCACAGATCACATCGTTTGCTTCTTCGATCTGCACATCTGTAAATCCAAGTGAGCGCAGGAGCGAGAAGTTTGGACTCTCGGAATCTTCTTTGGTGATTCCCAAGCGCGTGAGTGTCTCATCGCCGAGGATCCACTTGTTAAACGCAAAGCCAATTTCGAACACCGATGGCAACGTCTTTTCGACGTTCGCAATGTCCTGATCGGTAAAGCCCTTCTCTTTGAGTGACGCACGGTTGATGTGCGGTACTCCTTCGAGGCTCAGCGTTCCCATCACGTAGCGGATGATGTCTTTGACTTCGGTGTCGCTGTAGCCAAGGTTATGGAGAGCGGGCTCCACAGACTGGTTCGCGATTTTCATGTAGCCACCACCAGCGAGCTTCTTGAACTTCACGAGTGCGAAGTCTGGTTCCACACCTGTCGTGTCGCAGTCCATCAAGAGTCCGATGGTTCCGGTTGGAGCAATGACTGTGACCTGAGCGTTGCGGTAGCCATGTTCCTCACCAAACTGGAGAGCCCTGTCCCACGCCTCCTTTGAGGCGTGCAAGAGATCCGCTGGGCAGACTTTTTGATTGATGCCCACGGGAATCACCTTGAGCCCTTCGTACTCACTTGGTGGAGCATCGTACGCAGCGCGGCGATGATTGCGGATCACGCGGAGCATGTGCTCACGGTTCTTGGCAAAACCTGGGAAGCTACCAAGCTCGCGAGCCATTTCGGCAGACGTGGCATAACTCTCTCCGGTCATGATGGCGGTGAGTGCACCACAGATCGCGCGACCCTGTTCGCTGTCGTACGGGATTCCCATACGCATGAGCATGGCACCGAGGTTGGCGTAGCCAAGTCCCAGTGTGCGGAACTTGTAGCTCAGCTGAGCGATTTCTTTGCTGGGGAACTGTGCCATCAACACAGAGATTTCCAGGACAATCGTCCAGAGACGCGTGGCGTGGATGTACTTCTCTGTTTCGAACTGGCCGTGCTCTTCGTCGTAGAACTTGAGCAGGTTCATCGAGGCCAAGTTGCAGGCCGTGTTATCGAGGAACATGTATTCGCTGCAGGGGTTCGATGCATTGATGCGACCATCTTCTGGGCATGTGTGCCATTCGTTGATCGTGGAATCATATTGAAGACCTGGATCTGCACAGGACCATGCGGCGTAGCCGATCTGATCCCACAGGTCCCTGGCCTTGAGCGTCTTGCTGGGCTTGGCTGCACGGTTCTCTTTCTTTGCCTTACGGAGCTCTGTGCGGAAGTACATGCTCCAGTCGCCGTCCTTATCGACAGCTTCGAAGAACTCGTGAGGAACACGAACGGAGTTGTTGCTGTTCTGGCCAGACACCGTGGTGTAGGCGTCTCCGTTGTAATCGCTGTCGTAGCCTGCAGCCACGAGAGCAGCGACTTTCTTTTCTTCTTTCACCTTCCAGTTAATGAACTCTTCGATATCTGGATGATCGAGGTCCAAACAGACCATTTTGGCAGCGCGGCGGGTCGTGCCACCGGATTTAATGGCTGCAGCTGCGCGATCGCCAATCTTGAGGAAGCTCATCAAACCGGAACTGCGTCCGCCACCGCTGAGTGGCTCCCCTGCTCCACGGAGGTTACTGAAGTTCGTTCCCGTACCGGAACCGAACTTAAAGAGCCTCGCCTCGCGCGTCCAGAGGTCCATGATGCCGCCTTCGTTGACCATGTCGTCATCCACGCTCTGGATGAAGCAAGCGTGTGGCTGAGGGTGCGTGTACGCGTCCTCGCTCTTCTTTACCTCTCCTGTCTGTGGATCGCAGTAATAGTGACCCTGAGCCGGTCCCGTGATGCCGTAGGCACTGTGGAGACCCGTGTTGAACCACTGTGGGCTATTGGGAGCAGCCATCTGGTGCACGAGCATGTAACTGAGCTCATCTTCAAAGGCCTGTGCATCCTGCGTGGTCTCGAAGTAGCCATACTTCTCTCCCCACTGCCTCCAGCAGCCTGCCAA
>CAZDEA010000070.1:0-1929 GCA_964504485.1 uncultured Candidatus Peribacteria bacterium
CTGAGCTCGCGAATGAGCTTCATATGTGCAGGATTTTTGGGGACACTCTGCACCCATTCCAGCTCCATGGCTTTGATGCCGAGCTCGTGTGCGCGCTCCAAGCCCTTCAAAGTTCCACCTGGGGCCTTGGTAGAAAGGGGCGCACCGGCGACGGCAAAACGTAACTCCATGCCAAAAGTATAACCGACAGGTACACTTGTGCGTAATGCCTATCCCCAAGAACATCGTCAGTAAGACGCTCGATGCGGAATACGGGAAACACGCTTACGAGGTAGCAGAAAAGCTGCAGGATGCAGGATATGACACCTGGTGGGTGGGAGGCGGCGTGCGCGATATGCTCAAGGGGAAAGTGCCCAAAGACATCGATATTGCGACCAGCGCCAAGCCAGAAGAGATTGCTGCGGTCTTTGGCAGATCCAGTGGCGGGGAACACACGTTTGGCAGCATGCGCGTGAGCCTGGGGAAAGATACGTACGAAGTCACCACCTTCCGCGAAGATGACGAAGCCAGTGACGGGCGCCACCCCGAGGCGATCATCTACGGCACGCGAGAGCTGGATGCCAAGCGCCGCGACTTCACCGTGAACGCGCTCTACTACAACCCGGTCTCGCAGGAACTCTACGATCCTTTTGGCGGAGAAGCAGACCTGGAAGAAAATCTGATCAAGTTCATTGGCGAACCGGCGACAAGGATCAAGCACGACCACCTGCGCATGCTCCGCGCCGTGCGTTTTCGCGCGTTGCTCGATGGGCAATACGATCCGGGGACCTACCGAGCCATCCAAGAACTGAGCTACGTGATCAACGAACAACTTTCTGGTGAGCGCGTGCTCCAGGAACTGGAAAAAATGCTGATGGGTCCGCACCCCGACCGCGCGTTTGAGGACTTGTGGGAATTAGGGATCATGAAAGAAATCATCCCGGAGCTGCACGACTGCAAGGGCATCGCACAACCAGCGGATTACCACCACGAAGGAGATGTCTGGGATCACACGATGCATTGCCTGCGGGCATTCACGGCGGAGCACGGCATCGATGTGCGCCTCGCGGCACTCTTCCACGACGTTGGCAAAACTGTGACCTTTTCCCGTAAAGAAAGAATCCACTTTGATGAACATGCGACGAAATCCGCAGACATTGTCACAAGTGTGCTCGAGAGATTACGCGCACCCAAAAAGCGCATAGAAAAAATTGCGTGGCTCGTGGGTCACCACATGATGATGGGAACATTTGCGAGTGAACCGGGATCAGATGCAGAGAAAACCGTGCTGAGCGAAGAGCGCAAAGCGCACTGGTACTTCCACCCCTGGTTCCCAGAGCTCCTCCAGGTCTTTTGGCTGGATGCCGCAGGCACAGAACCCAGCAGTTTCGAGTTCTACGACGCTGTGGTGCAGGCGTACCACACGTTCCTCGATAGTCACCCCCGGCCCGAAAAGCCGCTCCTCACGGGCGCAGATGTGATGGAACTGCTCGGCATAAGCCCGGGAGCCAGAGTAGGGGAGATCCTCCAGGCGTTGCACGATGCGCAGGTGCGCAAAGAGGTCACAAGCAAGAAGGAAGCGCAGGAATTCCTCAAGAAGTTCCAGTAGACTAGAACCATGACTATTCTCGCTGCCGCCATCCTTGGCGTGATCGAAGGCATTACCGAATTCCTGCCTATTTCCTCGACTGCGCATTTGATCCTCGCAGGGCAACTCTTGCAGTTGCCACAAACAGAAGCACTTAAGACGTTCGACATCGTGATCCAATCCGGCGCAATTCTCGCAGTACTGGTGCTCTACGGAAAGCGCCTGCTTATCAGCAAAGACATCATGCTCAAGACACTCGCGGCATTCTTGCCCACAGCCATCATTGGATTTGCGCTGCACAAGCTGATTAAAGAAGTCTTGTTCGAAAGTACCTACCTGATGCTCTTCGCACTCCTTGTAGG
>CAZDEA010000071.1:0-1857 GCA_964504485.1 uncultured Candidatus Peribacteria bacterium
GCCATGAACCTGACGTTGAGCTGGGACCTGTTCGTGATTGTGTTCGCCGCACTCATTGTGGCGTACACATTTATCATCGGCCGGGGCGAGTCCATCAAAATCATCATCGCGTGTTACATCGGCATCATCGCCGTGCAAGGGATGGCGAGTGCATTGGAACGTTTGAACAAAGAGCTGGGTTCCATCATCGGCTTCTTGGGAATTCCCACAGGAGAATCGTGGATCTTGATTGTCGCCAAGCTGGTGCTGTTCATTTCGATCGTGATTCTCCTCACTATTCGTTCGGGCATAGAGGTGCGCTACAGCAAAGAACCCAACGCCGTCGTGGGTATTGTCCTCACGCTCCTCTTTGGTATTTCCACAGCTGGTCTTCTGCTGACTACGATTCTCACATACGTCACCGGCGTGCCACTCTTAGAAATGAATCTTTCGACCGTGCAGGCACTGGGACCCGTGGTGCAGCAATCACAGGTGATGCAACTGCTCATCGAAAACCAGGATGTGTGCTTTACCTTGCCTGCGGTGATTCTCGCATTGGTAGGACTGACGCATAACTCTTGAGAGTACAAGAGTAAAAGAATCCAAGAATAAAAGGGCAACAATAGCGAGGCTTGAGCGTTTCTTCGGTTTATTCTTGTACTCCTGTATTCCTTTATTCCTGCCTCGTCGTCAAGCCTCCTCGTTTGCCCTCTTTTCCGCACGAGATACCATAGAACTCAATTTCCTCCTGATCCCCATGTCCACGCTCACGCGTCTCTACGTACAGTCCGGAATGGCTCTCACCAGCCTCCTCGCAGCTCCGAGCGCTTTGGCGCAGACGTTCGGTCCATTGCCGAACATCCCTGGTCCTACAGCAGCAGATGAAGGTTCCATTCGTCAGGTGATCCTGAACGTGTTGAACTTCGTCTTGAACTTCCTGGCACTCGTCGCCGTCGTGGTGATCGTGATCGCCGGTATCCGCTTGATCGTCTCACAAGGTGAAGAAGAGCCACGCGAGAAGGCCAAGAAGACCATCATCTACGTCGTTGCAGGTCTCATCGTGATCTTGCTCGCCAAGGTGATCGTCAACTTCGCTACGAACGTGTTCAACAACACGATCGGTTAATCCCCATCTTGAATCTAAAAGCGGGCCGCAAGGTCCGCTTTTTTTATGCCGCCTCCGGCATCCTCGGTAAGGCCATCTCGGTGATCTTCTCTTCTTCTTGCAGCACAGGCACCAGAGGATCTTTGATGATGATGGCATCTTGAGTGATCTCGATCACATCGCTCGCAGGAATAGGCGTGCCCCAGTGCAGAAGACTCTTGGGGAAAAACCAATGCAGCCGAAAATGCAGCGTATCGAACTGCACGTCCTTGCACTTGCCGAGCATGGTGCCGCTCTTGGTGACAATGTTCTGCCCCAGTACTTTGCGCGGCTCTTCCAAGAGCGATTGCACGCGCAAGAACTCTTCGGGCTCCGCCAAGGCGCTCGCACGCTTGATGAACGCCGCAGTGCCCCAGCGAACGATGTCATTGGTCGATAAAAAGAGTGCTTTGGAGGCCAAAAATCCCGAAGGCACGCTCACAAAGAACCCCACCACAGAGCCTTTATCGGGGTCCAGGACGATATCCTGCACGCTGCCCAGGATCTCCCCGGAATCGTCCAGAGAGACAGGCTGGCCACGAGCAATGGAGAAACGGACCTGCATCTGGTATACTAGGATACACAAACATGCATCTCTTCGCAGGATCAAGCCACCCGGCACTTGCTGCAGCCCTTGCAAAGGAGCTGAAGACGCCACTGGGCAAGTTAACGGCAAAGAAGTTCAGCTGCGGCGAAAACTACGTGAAATTCGAGGAATCCATCCGCGGGAAGGA
>CAZDEA010000072.1:0-1849 GCA_964504485.1 uncultured Candidatus Peribacteria bacterium
GAGAAATGCACATCCAATTACTTCCTCATCATCAGTACCTCAAGACGGTTCTTCTGGCGATTGTCGCGAGCATGCTCGTAGTTGGAACTGCTGCATACCTAGGCCGCGCAACCTTGAACCTGCGTGCTGCACTGACCGACAAGCCCGATATCGCCGTGTTCGTCTTTTACAGGGACCGAGGTATTACGGATTCTACGCTCCTGCGTGAAACAGAGAAGCAGCGCGATTATCTCATCGAAACGAAAGAAGGTCCTGCGCTCGTGCAGCTGCGTAAAGGTGCAAAGCAGTGGTACGTAGGATTGGAGGAGCAACTGAGAGCGGATTAATTTCTCGTGAGCACCATCCAGGGAAACACCACGACAGCCGTGAAGATTCTTTTGAAGCGTCTGGGTTCCAAAACAAGCCTCCAGAACCACTCGAGACCCAGTTTGCGGAGGAACAACGGAGCGCGTGTGCGCACACCGGCAAAGAAATCGAATGTCCCCCCTACACCCATGGCGATCTTCACCTGCGGGAGATCTTTGAGGTGCTTGTGGATCCAGAGATCTTGCTTGGGTGCTCCGTAGGCAACCAGGAGAATCTTTGCACCGGAATCGTTGATCTTCTGGATGATGCCCGGAGCGTCTTCTTCTTTGGGAGAACCTGCGTATGTACCGACGATGTTGAGGCTTGGAAATTGTGCAGAGAGCTGCGCAGCTGCAGCCTCGGCAACGCCAGGAGCAGCGCCCAAGAAGAACATGGTGTGCTCAGGTGATACAGCACCGGCCAAACCAAGAACGGTATCGACCCCTGTCACACGCTCTTTGAGTGGCGTCCCCTGCCTGCGTGCTGCCCACACGACGCCCGTGCTATCGGGCAGATTGAGCGCCGTACCTTGCATGATCTTGAGGAACGCCGGGTTTTTTGCCCCCTCTACAAGCATTTCATTATTCGGGGTCATCACATGGGATTGGCCTGAGCCCTGGAGCATCGCAAGTAATCGCTGCAATGCTTCAGCCCGCGTGACGGGATCAAAGGGAACGCCGAGGATGGTGGGACGGTGAGACAAGACACTCCTAGTGTACCCGAGGATATTCCGCGCTTATCCGTTGTCCTCTGTCGCCTCTTCTCTTATCCTTTGATGGATGAAGAAAGCGCTGTACACCATGGGTCTCTGCCTGGCACTTGCCTCGTGCACTAACCAATTGCGCGTGCGCGGGCCCAATACGCAGCTGGCTCCCATAGCACCCAGCTCGCAGATGTCTTCGCAGAGCGAACCTGCAGCAGCTTTGGAATACGGCGATAGCGAAGCGGCTCCCAGCGAAGGCACAGGCAGTCTCTTGGGCAATGAGCACGTAGGTGAGCGCATTTTGCCTACGGGCATCGTGGAAATCGGTGATCCTACGGCACCGGTCGTGGTGCTGTTGTACACGCATCATTCTTGCAACTACTGCCACACGTTTACCGATGAGCGCCTGCACGGCTTACTGAGAGACTTTGTGGATCGCGGCAAGGTGCGCGTGCAAATCGCACAGTTGAACATTCGTAAGTACGCCCAGAGCGACATACAGGCACGTTCACTGGTGTGTGCCGCTGCACAGGGCAAGGGTATTGCCCTGCACAAGGAGCTGTTTAATCAGCTGACCTGGGACGAGAAATCCTTGCTGGCTTTGGCAAAGAAAGTCGGCATGAAGGACACCCTCTTTACGGAGTGTCTCAAGGCCGCAGGAACAGAATCGGCCGTACAGCTGCAACAGAGCTTGGCACAATCATTGGGTGTGACACTTGTTCCCACGTACTTCATCGACGGCGAAAAATTCGTCGGACTTCCACAGTATCCAGACCTGCGCGGAAGAATCGAAGAAGCGCT
>CAZDEA010000073.1:0-1807 GCA_964504485.1 uncultured Candidatus Peribacteria bacterium
AGGGATTTCGGCGTCCTGCATTTCGAACACCACCGAGCCATCGGTGTTCACAATGCGGCTCGTGCGGCGCTCGTAGCGCACCATCTCCATAGGATCACTCCCCGGGGTGGTGAACACCCGGCGGATCGACAGGCCTTTCCCTTGTTTGGTCATGGCGGAAGACACCTCTGTTGTGGAGGGAATGGAACCAGAAGAAGCGAGAGGGGTCATAAACGGGGAAAGTGAAGAAAACACAACATATCGGCACCATGCCGCGACAAAGACACAAGATATTGATTCACCACGGTAGGGTCAAGAAACGAGTCACGCAAAAAGGAGGCCAGTGTGACACGGCTTACAGTCCACGAAAAGTCCTTAATCTCGTCTGCATACAAAGAGTGATCGCGACACAGAGCTCAGCTGATCGCAAAGCGATTTTCGTGTGTAGTGGAGGTGACATTTTTGGAAGTTACAGCTGGTGCACTGTACATTCCCCGTCATGCACATCCTCATCCTCGTCGCCGGTACCAATCACCCCAGCAACTCCGAAGTTCTGGCACGCGCATTTATAGACGGCATTGGCGAGTTTGCCCCCACCAGCACCACGTTCATCAAACGCTTGGATACGCTCAAGATCGACCACTTCACCATCGAACATTACGACCCCACGACAGACCAAGGAGCAGACTTCACCATGATCAAAGACGAGATCCTCAAAGCAGATGGTGTGGTGATCGCCTCCCCCATTTGGAACTTCGGCGTGCCCGCACACTTAAAGAACCTCATTGATCGTATGGGCACATTCGCCCTGGATGAGACACGCTCGGTTGGAACTTTGAAAGGCAAACCCTTCTACCTGATGTATACCGGCGGCAGCCCGGCAGCAGCCTGGCCGCTGAACAAGCGCACCACGAGCTTTATGGATGTAGGTCTGCAGTACTTCGGTGCCTGCATTGTGGGGCACCATTACGAGGGCCGCTGCACGGCAGGGCGAGGGGTGTTTAAAGAAGTGGTTTCGAGTCGCCCAGAATCACTCAAGGCAGCCAAGGAGAAGGGTAAGAAGTTCGCCGAGATCGTCGAGATCTACGCCACCGAAGGAACTCTGCCGATGAAACAAACCATCACCAAGTGGGTGTTTGGATTGGGCGGAAGAATGAAAAAGGCGATGGGTTTGTGAGAACCGGGTTATTGCTAAATAACCAATTCGTTATAAAATTACACTAATGGCTTTCGCCAGAATTTTGACCACCAAAAGGTCAGGATCTGGTTTTCGCCAGGTTCTGCACTTTTACAACACAGGAGTCTGTCATGTCCGCGACCACACCGTATCAGTTCTTAGGAGCTCACAAAGTCCGGAGCATCAACACAAAAGTGCACGTGTTGAATTACCCCGAAAACTCCCTAAAGCTGAAACGTGATCTGAAAAAAGTTCTGCGTTTTCTGAGACGAATGACGCCACCACAAGATTGCAGGTATGCCTTCGTCATCGTACATAGGGAAGAAGACGAGCTATTTGTCACCAGCGGTCGGTGGAGCACTAGCTTGAAAACTTGTCTCGCAACAGAAGAAGGGTATGCATCGGACGAAGAAAATGATGTCGACATTCAAGAAAGTTACGATGGCACTCAGCACTTCTATCCATGTGAGATGAGGATCATCGCCATGGAAAATCACGCTTGGTCCAAGTACATGATGCGTGAACCAAAGCGTCCTGACGACTATATGAATAGTCAGTGGAAAAACTCCACAGTGTAGAACCAATCGCAACCTCGCGTTGCTCAAGCGCCCCTCTCTGAGGGGCTGCTTTGCTATGCACCCATGAGCGTCA
>CAZDEA010000074.1:0-1612 GCA_964504485.1 uncultured Candidatus Peribacteria bacterium
ACTCTGTTCGCGCCTTCATCGGACTTGTCTATCTTAAAACGAATTCTCGGGATCACGCGGCGATCCAATTCGCCCAACTTCTTTTGGATGTCTTGCACATGCCTGCTCAGCGCCTCCAGCGCCAGCTTGGGTTCGTTCAATGCGCTGATGCCGATGTCTGCATAGCCGCTATCGGGTGCAATGCGCACATGGGTAATGGACACCATGCCGCACGCAGGCGGGCACATGCGCAGGAAGGGCGCGGCTGCTTCGCGCACTACAGAAGCCAACATGTCGGTACGTTTACTCATTGCCAAGAGTGTACACTGCCCCCGATGAGCAATTCGCCCATTTCCCTCGTCTTCTGCGGCACCTCGGAGTTCGCTGTACCTGTATTGGAGCGTTTGGCAGGCAACCCGGCCTTTCGCGTAGATTTGGTGATTACGCAGCCCGATAGGCCCGCAGGCAGAAAGCAAGAACTCACGGCTCCACCTGTAAAAGTAGCAGCGGAAAGACTGGGCCTGAACGTCGCCCAACCCGAAAAGCTCAATACCGAACTCTTCGCCATGAGTTCGCAGTTACCGGATCGTCCCGACTACTTGGTGGTGGCCTCGTACGGGCAGCTCTTGAGCGATGCCGTCTTGGCATGGCCAAAAATCTTCCCCGTGAATGTGCATCCCTCTCTGCTCCCCCGCTGGCGCGGCGCCACTCCGTTGAATCATACGATTCTCGGGGGCGACACCGAAGGTGGCACGACGATTCAGGTGATGGCCAAGGCTATGGATGCCGGCCCTATCTTGGCACAGGAAAGAGTGAAGATTGATCCGCGTGAAACGTACCAATCTCTCCATGATCGCCTGGCTATATTGAGCGCACCGCTCCTCGAAAAAGTTCTGCTGACAAAACCCGAACCCAAACCTCAATCTGAGGATGGCATCACGATCTGCAAAAAACTTTCCCGTGAAGATGGCGTGTGTCATTCAGAGACCATGAGCGCAGAAGAAATTGATCGCAAAGTCCGTGGCCTGAACCCTTGGCCCGGCGTGACCATGGACGTAAACGGTGTGAATTTGAAGATACTCGAAACAACGCTTTCGGCTGATCCCAAAGCCATTCCTGTGGCATGCTCAGAAGGCACTCTGTACGTGACATCAGTACAGGAAGCGGGCAAAAAAGCGATGAGTGGAGACGAGTGGATGCGTGGAAGGAAATAATTTTTTGTCACCCTGAGCCCGTCGAAGGGTCACAAAAAAGCCGTGTCTGTGCTTCGACGAGCTCAGCATGACACGGCTATTGATTCTTATTACGCGAGCTTCGTCTGCATTTCCTGGAAGGCCTCGATGAACTTTGGCAGATCTTCGACGTCGAACATGATCGTCGTCTTCTGGCCGCCGCGGCTCTTTTCGCTGACCTTGAAGAACTTACCATTACCGGACTGCTTGAGGTCGATATAGAACGTGCGCTGGCGTGCGTGAATCGTGATGCTGTGCACGTCATCAGCAAAGTTTCCGCCACCGCCACCAGAACGAGGAGGACGTGGAGGGCGAGACTGCATAGGAGCAGAACCGCTCATGAGGGTATCGTCGGCACCACCTGTCGGCGATGCGAGATCAGCCATGGGATCGAACATAAA
>CAZDEA010000075.1:0-1599 GCA_964504485.1 uncultured Candidatus Peribacteria bacterium
GCCATAGAAAAAGTGGGGGAAGAAATGTCCCCATGATCCGTGGCGTTGAGGTGTTTCGTCAGGATGATCTGAAGTGTCAAATTTACTAGACACGTCATACGTGGCTTACAAAAGCCATGGAATTAGATCTGTCCTTCTAAAGAACTCCCTACCTTACTGCTTAACCAACCTTAACCTATTTAACTGCCTCCTTCATGAACGCCCAGAAGAGCGGATGTGGACGGTGTGGACGACCCTTGAACTCCGGATGGTACTGACTTCCCATCATGAACGGATGATCTTTGAGTTCCACGATTTCGGCCAGACCGGTCTCTGCCCAAATACCAGAGAACAGCAACCCGCTTGCTTCGAGATCTTTCTTAAACGCATTGTTGAACTCGTAGCGATGGCGGTGCCTCTCGCTGATCGTCGTTGCTCCGTAGGCCTTCGCAGCTTTGGAACCCGCGATCAACTTGCAGGTGTATGCACCCAGGCGGAGCGTGCCTCCCTTTTTGCCGTCCTTTGTTTGTCCCGGCAAGAAGTGCACCACGTATTCTTTATCTGTGAGCTGCTCTTTTTCGTCGAACTCCTGGCTGGTGAGCTTTGGATTCTTGAGGACATGGCGTGCGAACTCAATCGTGAGCAATTGCGCACCCAAACACAGTCCCAAGTACGGCACCTGTTTCTCGCGGCAGTACTTTGCCGCCATGATCTTTCCTTCGATTCCCCTGCTTCCAAATCCACCGGGAACAATCACTCCTGCACAGGATTTCAGCTCATTCCACACCTTCTCGTCCTTCTTTTCGAGCTTCTCTGAATCGATCCACACGATCTTCGCTTTGCGCTTTTCGAACACCGCAGCGGATTTAATACACTCAATCACGCTCAAGTAGGCATCATCCAAGTGCGTGTACTTCCCTACCAGGGCGATCTTGATTTCTTTTGTTGCTGCTTCGTGGCGCTTGGTTCCGGCGATCCACTCTTTCATATCCGGCTTTAGGTTCCCCAGTTCCAGCTTCTCGCCAATGATCTGTGCCATGTTGTACTTCTGGAAGTTCGTTGGCACATCGTAAATGGAAGACACCGTTGGAGCAGGAATCACGGCCTCGCGTTTTACTCCGCAGAAGTGACTGATTTTATCGAGCAGATCCACGGGAATGTCGTAGTCCGCACGTGGCAAAATCATATCGGGCACCAAGCCTGATCGACGCAACTCACGCACAGACAACTGTGTAGGTTTCGTTTTGAGTTCCTTGCTTCCCATGAGATACGGCAAGAGTGTCAGGTGTACATGGAATACCCTGTGCTCGCCTAATTCTGCACGCATTTGGCGAAGCGCTTCCAGGAAGGGCTCTCCTTCGATGTCTCCGACGGTACCGCCAATCTCCACGAGCATGATGTCTGCTTTGCTCGCTTCGGCTGCCTGCATCACACGAGCTTTGATGGCATTCGTAATGTGCGGCACTACTTGGATCGTCTTCCCCAAGTAATCACCGTGGCGCTCCTTACCAAGAACCTCCTGATAAATCTGACCCGTGGTGACCGTACTCAATTTGCTCATCGGTTCATCGATAAAGCGCTCGTAGTGACCCAAGTCGAGATCCGTCTCTGCACCATCAT
>CAZDEA010000076.1:0-1550 GCA_964504485.1 uncultured Candidatus Peribacteria bacterium
TTATTCCACCCAGAGCAAAAGACTCTTCAAGTAATCCGCCTCCGGGTGATACAAGTTCACCGGGTGGTCGTAAGCCTGATGGTGCCTCTGCAAAATGCGGATGTTTCTCTTGGCCTGCCTGGCAGCGTGGAAAACAATTGTTTGGAACAGCTGCGCATCCACGTGATACGAACACGAACACGTGAGGAGCAATGAACCTGCGGGCAGTGCAGACATGGCCGAGCGGTTCATATCGGTATAGGCCTTCTTGGCTTGTTCGATATCTGAACTTCTTTTGGCAAACGCAGGAGGATCGAGAATGATGAAATCATACGGGCGAGGCAGCGGGCGCCTGCGCAAGAATACGAACACGTCTTCGGCGTACGAACCGAATGTCGAAAGATCGATGCCGTTCATTTCCATGTGCTTGGTGGCATGCGCGATGGCGTCTTTGTCGTAGTCCACGGCATCCGCAGCCAGTGCACCTCCGGCTAATGCATTGAGCGCAAAGCCTCCTACATAGGAGCAGCAATCGAGCACCGTACGGCCTTTGGCGAACTGTTTTACCATGGCGCGCATTTCGCGCTGATCCAAAAAGAGTCCGGTCTTTTGACTGCCGACGAGATCAATCAAGTACTGGAGCCCGCGTTCTTTTGCGATCATTTGCGCCTCCCCTGTTCCGCGGATCCACTCTTCTCTGTGCTCGAGCCCTTCTTTTTTGCGCGCAGTGCTCGTGGATTTTTCGAAGATGGCTTTGGGTTTCACAATCTCCATCAGCGCATCGGCAATGAAGTCACGGAGTTTATCCATGCCCAGTGTTGTGGACTGAAGCACTACGACATCGCCGTACTGGTCGACGATCAGACCGGGGATAAAGTCGCCTTCGGCATTTACCAAGCGAAAGGCATTGGTGTCTTCGTTTGCAAAAAACTGTGTGCGCAGTGCAATGGAACGCTCCAGTTGGCCGCGCAAGGCCTTGAGCGGATCGCCTTCTTCGAAACTGATCACGCGCCCGCAGATGTAGGACTCGGGGTTGTAGGTGGCGTAGCACAGGAAACTCTTATCGCTCGCACGTACTTCGACGATTCCTCCCGGTTCGACCTCGGGTGGTTTGACCACAGCACTCTGGAAGATCGCATGATGGCGATTGCGCAGGTGAATTTCGGAGCCGGGTTTGAGCGAAAGAATGGGGTAGGCCATGGCGCAAAAGGATAGCCGAGAGAGATGGTAAAGAAAGCCAGTTTCTGCTATACTATAGACGAAATGACACACACGCATCATCCACACTTTTCCTTCACGCGCGCCTTTACGGCGGCGTTCTTGCTCAGTGGTACGGCAGTGCTCGTGGCATCCCAAGGAGAACTGTGTTTGGCCAGCTTGCTCAGCAGCGCAGCAGGAGTGGGACAGTGTAGTTTGAATAGCAATGACTTGGCCGCACTCACGGGAGGATTGCACTCTGCAGCGGAATTGGAAAACAGTGCACGCCTGCAGTGGCAGATGATCCTGGGAATGGTGATGATCCTGGGTGGATTTTTGTGTCACTTGGCATACGTGCGCATGCACAGGCAGAG